>JAEORJ010000376.1 GCA_016840945.1 Candidatus Gerdarchaeota archaeon | reverse complement strand
TGATTGATATATGCAAAAAATAAAATTTTTAAAGATATTATTAGCTTGTGTTATAATATTTTTTACTGTTTTAACACCTATATCCGCTGTTAATAATAGTTCAGGCCCAGAGCTTGAAGTTATGGTTCTTCCTGGTCCAACCTTTCCAACACCAACTATGAGGATAACTAATAATGGAGATGCTCCTGCGCATAATGTAAAAATAATAGATACTGATGTAAATGGAAAAATATTATATAATAATAGAGAAACACCTGTTGCAGATGTTCTAGAACCCGGCTCGTTTGATCTAGCCAGTGTTAATAGTTGGTTTTTTGGATTTGGAATATTCAATATGACTGTTTATGTTTCATGTGATGAAGGATTGTTTAATTCTGATACTACAAATGGTCTCATTATTGGATCTTTAATATTAATTCCATAAATCAGTGATTTAATAATTTATAATTTCCTTCCTCCTTCAACTTTTCATAATAATGCTAACCATTAACATTATATTCTGCAAGTAATAATGCTACAAAGTTAACATGCGTTAATACTATAAAGAAAGAATCCATTATAATTAAAGGGAGATTACCCTAGGGAGATTGAAATATGAATAAATTTATTGAAATCTTTATTGTTACGCTATTGATAGGTTCTGTTGTTTTACCAGCTGTATCAGCTTGTACTGGTTTTACTGTATCTGAAGATGACGAAATATTAGTTGGAGCTAACCATGATTGGCCATATACTTTTAATGTGTATATGCACACTTTTCCAGCTGAGGAGGGAAAATATGGGCGTGTAATATTTGAGTTCAACTTTCCATTAAATATTGATTTAGTTCCTAAAGATCCTGATTGGATAGTTCCTAAGCAAGGTATGAATGATCAGGGATTATATTTTGATTTCTTGTGGACACCTCTATTTGTTCCTGTTAATTCAAGTGATAAATCAATGTTCTATAGTAATGATCCAGATTATTATCAATATGCATTTTGGGTTTATTGTCTTGCAACATGTTCCAATGTTACTGAGGTTTTAGAAGTGTTTGATCAGTATAATCTTGAATTTATGTCCACTATTCAAGCCTTTTTTGTTGATAAATATGGTAATTCAGTGATTATCGAGGGTGATGATATTATTTATAGAGAAGGTGATTACCAGGTGTGCACTAATTTTCTTCAGAGTCATCCTGATTTAGGAGGCTATCCATGTTGGAGATATGATACTGTAGTAAGTATGCTTAAAAATATGACTGATTTATCAGTTGATTATTTCAGATCAATATGTGATTCAACCCATCAAGGGCATACTGTTTTTTCAAACGTGTATGATTTGAAACAAGGTATTTATTATGTTAATTATCTACAAAACTATGAAAAAACATTAGAATTCGATTTAAATGAAGAACTTGCAAAGGGAGAAAGAAACATTCATCTTGGATCACTATTTGAACAAGAGGATAACCAGCCCCCAGAAAAACCATCAGCCCCAACTGGAGAAATTTCGGGTAAACCCCAGGTTGAATATGAGTATAGAGTAGGTCGACCAACAGATTCTAATGATGATAAATTAATGGTTTTATTTGACTGGGGTGATGGTTCTAATTCTAACTGGATTATGACGCCATCTATGGGCAGTATAAAAACAACTCATAAATATACAGAACAGGGAACCTATGAGATAAAAGTTAAAGCAATAGATCAGTTTGGCGCTGAGAGTGAATGGTCAGATCCACTGGTAGTTAGTATGCCTAAATCAATTGATATCTTTAATCCTTGGCTATTTAGACTCATTCAGCGATTCCCAATCTTAGAATTCATACAATAATCATGCTAACAATTAATATCATATTCTCCATGTAATAATGCTACAAATGTTGCAATATTACTAGTTAAAATGCGTTAAGTTTTTTAATCGAGATTGTATTATAATTATCAGGAGATTACTTATAAGGGAGGTATGAGAAACGAAGAAAATAATTGGAATAATTATTATGATGCTATTGATTGGAACTACTATTTTACCTGTAGTAATCTCTTCAAATGAAAATAATAACAACAGTGTAAATTTTAGAGAAAATATTGATAATTTAAACCTTCAATACGATTTCATTACAAGAGAAAGAATTATTGAAATTGCTGAAGCATATGCAAATTATGAATGGTATCCCACAGCTGATAATATTCTTCATGGAAATTGTCCAATATGTTGTGAAAGAGTTGATACTGTTGATAGAGACTGTTATTCTAATTGGCCTGATTATTGGGGGTGGAAAGTCGGTGAATTAAGCATTGGTATTCCGTATAAAGTTGATGGTTATAGTAGTATATCTGGATTTAATTTAACAAATCCTGAAGATTTTTATGAACAATACACTGGAACTGGTGATTATGAAGGGGAGATACATTATGCTGGTGATATATTCTTTGAC
>JAEORJ010000375.1 GCA_016840945.1 Candidatus Gerdarchaeota archaeon | reverse complement strand
ATCCTTTCTAATATAAAGTGCTCCAATGCCTTTTGGACCATGAATAGTGTGTCCAGATAATGTTATTAAATCTACAGGAAGTTTGCTTACATCTAATGGTAGTCTTGTAAAAGTATGAGTTGCATCTGTATGGAAGAGTACATTTTTATCATGACTGATCTCTGAAATAGCCTTTATATCTTGTACGGTACCAATCTCCTGGTTTGCATGTTGAATAGATATCAAAATAGTTTCTTTAGTTATCGCTTCTTTTAATTGTTCTAAATCAATTAAACCCTCTTTATTCACATCAAGATAAGTAACTTTCAATCCTTCTCTCTCAAGAGATTTTGCACTATTTAGCACTGGAAAATCTTCGATTTTTGAAACTATGATATGATTTCCTTCTTTTTGTTTTGCTTTAACAACACCTTTGACAGCTAAATTACTTGATTCTGTTCCACCGGAAGTGAAAATTAACTCTTCTTCAGCACCTTTCAAATAATCGAGTATTTTTTGTCGTGATTCATCTAATCCTTCTCTTGCCATTATCCCCAGTGTGTAAGCAAATTCAGAAGTAGCAACTGCGTATGTATCAAAGAAGTACGGCTTCATAGCATCTAATACTCTTTCATCTAAACGAGTTGCAGCTGAATTATCTAAATAAATTAATTTGTCTTGCATTTGTTCATCTCCTAAATAAATAAAGTCATCACTGATTCTCTAGCTTCTTGAATATAGGTACCTACTGCACAAAATTTCGATATTACATCTTCACGTAAATCTTCTTTCTTAACACCCATGATATCCATCGTCATATCACAAGCTAGTATTTTACCTCCTAATTCAACGAAGTCTGATAGCAATCCCTCCAATGAACGAACGTTAGCTTTTTTCATTTTATGTTTAATTAATAATTTACCTAATCCAAAGTAGTTCATTTTAGAGAGAGAGCCTCTATCAAGTTTACCTTTTTTTAGTCTTTCCAAACCAAAGAACGTAAAGTACATTGAAACATCCATTCCCATCGCTAAAGCGCCATTTCCGATTATTAAGGCACTGTAAATTTTATCCATATCTCCACTGTGAACTATTATCGTTGCTTTATCAGTCATAATTATCTTACTTCTTTGGTATTCTGATCTTTATTTTCCATTTATCATCATCTAGATCTTCAACACTCAATAATTCTAATCCTAAAGCTTTTACTGCCATTGGTATTTCTTCTTTTGAAGCATCATGATTACCAATTACTTCGATAATATCACCAGGTGAAGCTTTACGGATAGCTTTTCGAGTTTCAACTAATGGTATAGGGCATGTTTCACCCAAACAATTTACTTTGATTATATTACCTGAATCTGATGACATTTTTTATCACTGAATAACATACCTTTAACTTATCTCTTTAAATTACTTCATTAAAAACTAACATTAAGAGCTGTTTTTACCAAAGAGTATAAAATTTTTTGTTAATATAAATTAATTTTATAAGAAATAAAGTAAAAAACCTTCTTTTGTTAAAAAAAATTATTCTTTTTAATGATTTATCATTATTGGATTTTTAAAAAAAATTAATTTTTTAGTAATTAAAAATTAGAAATTAAAGACATAAGAATAAATCTTTGGAAATATACATGTATAATAAAATAATAAGTAATGATTAAAATGACTCCTGAAATGAAATTATCAGATGAAGAATGGAAGAAAAGGTTAACAAAATTCGAATATAAAGTATTGCGTGAAAAAGAAACAGAGAGACCTTTTACAGGTGAATATTGGAATTTTAAAGAAAAAGGAGTTTACAAATGTAAAGGATGTGAAACAGTACTTTTCACTTCAGTAACAAAATTTGATTCTAATTGTGGATGGCCAAGTTTTTATGATGTTATCGACAAAGATAAGATCGTTGAAAAAACAGATTTTTCACATGGGATGATTCGAACAGAAGTAATGTGTAAAAAATGTGGTGGGCATTTAGGGCACGTTTTTAAAGATGGTCCAAAAGAGAAAACAGGTCTGCGATATTGTATAAATTCTATTTCAATAGAGTTTGAAAAAGAAGAATAATTATCACTATGGAGATTATTTACCCTAAAGTGAAAAAGAAAGTTGCTCCTTTATTTACTTCACTAGCTGCCCAAATTTGACCATTATGCCGTACAATAATCCTTTTAACAGTGACCAATCCAATTCCGGTACCTTCGTATTCATCTTCACAATGTAATCTTTGGAATAAACCAAAGAGTCTATCGTAATATTTCATATCAAATCCAATACCTGAATCTTGAACAAAAAAGATTGTACGTTCATGTTCCTGTATCTTACCAATAGTGATTTTTGGATGATCTTTTTTGATAGAAAACTTTACAGCATTTCCAATAAGATTTTCTAGAACAATACGCATCAATTTTAGATCACATTTTGCAATGAGGTTTTCTTCTATTTGATAATCGAATTTATGTTTTGGATACTGCGAAATCAATTCTTCTATAACCTCAGTTGCTAATTTAGATAGATCTACATCAACAATTATCATATCATCTCTTGATACTCGCGAAAGATTAAGTAAATCATCGATTAATTCATTCATTCTATTGGAATTTTTAATGATTCTCTGTAAATGGTCTTTACCTTCTTCTTTTAGCAAATTAGAAAAGTCAGCATCAAGTGTTTGACTAAAACCAATCACGCGTCTTAATGGTGCTCGTAAATCATGACTTACAGAATATGAAAATGCTTCTAATTCTTCATTAACATTCTTCAATTCCTTTGTTCGTTCGATAACCTTTTCCTCAAGGTGTTCACTCAATGCTCTATATTGATCTTCTGAATCTTTAATTCGTTGCTCAATTGGAGCTGCAAGCCCTGTTGTCATGATGAGTGTAATAAAAATAAAGTTAAAAGCAATATTCATTGCATCTCCCCAATTGAAATATAATACAAAAATTGTTGATAATGCAGTAACAGCCCCTGCGAAGAAAACAAAGAACATAAATAATTGTGTGATTGTTTTTTTCTTAATATAAATGCGTAGTACAAAAACAGTTAACGGAATAAGAAGTACTATCATACAAATAAGAATTGATTGAAGTATATCTAAAAATTCATATCTCCAAAGTAAAATTAAAGCAATTATACCTGAAATAATTGATGGAACTATAGCTCCAATAAAAATGATCTTTTCATGTTTAGTTACTTTTGTTCCCTTTTGGGAGCTAATCATTAGTTTATAATAATCGATATAAGTAGTGATGACAACTAACAGTAAAGCAATTAATAAAACAGCATTTCCAAGATAGATAAATAATATATTATTTTGTCTGAAAATAAGTATTGTATGACCGACAGTAAAAATAATCAATGTAAAAAACCAATACATTAAATCAGATCTTTTTCTCCAAGTAAACCAAAAAATCACAGTTACAATTACTGCATAAAGTGCGAGCATTATGTTTACTGCTAATTTAAATTGATCTAAGGTCATGAAGAATCACAATACCATAATATAATGTTAGAAATATCAATTATAAAAAACACGACAATAATTTATAATAATTATCTTTTAGGATTAAAAGAGTAATTTTTTGAAAATAGTAATTGATAAAAGAAATGAGAAAGAAAAATATCAAAAATTATTTTTTCTTTCTCTTAACAATCATGGTTATTACCACTAATGTAGATAGGCTAACAAAAGCAATCCAATAATTATTATAACCTATTAAGAAAGGTGGTTGATGAACATAATCATCTGAATAATAATCATGAATATCTGTAAAAAAATAGCTATAAACAAAAACATAGTTAGGTTCTTCAACAGTTGATAGCATCTCAGTAGCGTACAATGGTATCTCTAAAGTTGTCCCGACAATAATTATCCCATCAGTTATTGTATGATCAACAATTACATCACCAGTGCTATTTACTATTTGAGTTTTTAGTGTATTATAATTTATATTAAATGTCGCTTCTGTGTAATTACCTTCTTCAGATGAAAATAAGGTCCAGTAAATGAGGACTTCATAGCTATAATTTTCACCAAGAATAGGTGCTGCCCCAAAAGTAACAATTATTTTGCTACCATCACTTCCTATTGAATTAATATCAATTTCAGGATGGGTTGCAATATTAAAAGTACTTGTTGTTGAAAGATCCTCAACAAAGTAAACATCATTTGTTTCATCAGTTAAATTAAAGTTAATAGCTTTTGTTGGTACAGCAGTAGAAATAATGATACAAATTAGAAAACCTAACGAAATTATGAGCTTTCTATTTTTCATAACTACCCTCCAAGTAATTAAAGAGGATTATATTAAATAGAATAGTATTTTGTTTTCAAATCACCATAACAAATGATACACAATTTTCATATGATTCATAGATAATATGTACATACCAAAGAAAATACTAAGCTTAAATCAATCCTCCCAATTAAATGAAGTTATTTAAACATTAAAAATTTGTGTATTTTATATTGTTTTTACTAGGAAAAACATTCTGTTATTGGTTTATTGAAGTAGATTTTTACTCCGAAATCCTTTTACTAATAGATTTCAATTACAATTTATATTTGGTGATTAGTAATGGGAAATTACGATGGATTAGAACGAGAAATTGAAAGCTTACAAAGAACACTAGATGACATTCAAAGAACAATGGAATATATGAATCGAAATCTAGAACAAATAGTTCGTGCCTTGGAAAGAATAGCTGAAAAATAAATTAAGATTTGATTGAAATGGTTGGAAAGATAACTGGTAAGGATGATAATATCCTTTATTACGAATGGGTTCCAATGAACATTTTCGTAACAATTGCAATAATATTGCTAGTAACATTATTGGTTGCAACAAGCATTTCAATACCTATAACTCAACCAACTTATCGAGCTTTGACTATTGTAATTTGTGTTATATTTAGTATTTTTTTCATACTCTTATGGTTAAATTTTAGAGGATTAAGCATTACCATTACAAAATCTGAGATTATAGTCAAATTCGGAATCTTTAGTAAGAAAATTATTCCAGTAAATGAAATTATTAGTTTAGAAGAAACAAAAGTTTCATTTAAAACGTATTGGGGTTTTGGCATAAGAATTGGTTTTGATTCTTCATTGGCTTATACAACAGGTTTTACTAAAGCAATCAAAATTATCAGCTCTGAAAAGAGACCTTTTGTGTTTTCCACAAAAACCCCTCATTAAATCTTTCTTTTGTTTGAAAAGATTAAAAAGAAGACTTCTTAAATTGCTATTTTATGAGTAATAACTCCTTTAGTTTCTTTTCCAATTCTTCAGTTGCTTTTTGATAATTTTTGTACGGAAAAGCCCATGGAACTCCTAAATCATCTTCCCAATCATCATAAAGACCCATTTGAACTTCAGGGTAAAGTTCTATATTATTTAATTCTTCAATTAATTTTTGTTTATTGCCAATAATTTTAGATAAATAGAGGTTATAAGTAGGACCAACAAAGTCAATCCCAACCTCAATTTGTAATCTCTTTGCCCCTCTTTGTTCGTCTAAAACCCATTTAGTAATTCTGTTCTTTAAATGCTCATCGATATGTAGGCTATTATTTTTTAATTGAATTGTAGTATCAAAAATAAAGGTAGTCTGTAGTTCTAATTGTTCATTCTTTTCGATATAGACTCCCCGATCAATTTCATCTATCCATAAACCACATAATTCGTCAGGGAAATCTTTCAATTTAACAAACTCCAATAATATTAAGTAAATTTAGCATGTAAGTAAATAAAAAAACTTATTTTTAATTTTATCAAAAGGCAATAAATTAATTACCCTTATATTATCAATTGTACCAAGAAATCATAATTTTTATTTAAATATGTAATACGAGTGGTTATGTAAGGTTGACGAATGTCATTGTTATAGTAAACAATGTAGCTAAATCATTTGGCGATGTGCATGCAGTTGATGGTTTGTCTTTTGAAGTTAAACCAGGTGAAATATTTGGTCTTTTAGGTCCTAACGGAGCAGGAAAAACTACTACGGTTAAATTGATTTTAGGTCTTTTAGATTATGATTCTGGAGAAATAGCAGTTTTTGACAAAATTCCAAGTAAAGATGATTTTGAGATCAAACAAGATATAGGTTATGTTTCTGAAGAACCTTTAATCTATAAATCAATGACTGCTAAAGAGTTGTTTGATTTTATTTCATCCATTAGAAAACTAGACCCAAAAGAAACAACCATTAAACTGCAAAAATATCTCGAGAGCCTTGAAGCTGAAGAATATTATGACAAACTAATTGCTACACTTTCCCGAGGTAGTAAACAAAAAATGCAGATAATTGCTGCTTTATTACATGAGCCAAAATTGTTAATCTTGGATGAACCACTTACTGGTTTAGATGCTAAGTCTGTTAAAGTTGTTAAGGAGATTATAGATCTCCATACTGAAAATGGCGGTTCAGTTATTTTCTCAACTCATATCCTTGAAGTTGCTCAAGATATTTGTGATAGGATTTGTATTATTAACAAAGGTAAGGCAGTAGCAACAGGAACAATGGAAGAATTGTCTAAATTAGCTGATAAAGCAGGTGCTGATTTAGAAGACATTTTTCTTAAACTCACTCAACAAGATGAATCCGTTGAAAAAATCATTAATAATTTACGAAAATTATCTGGCGGAAAGCAGCAAAATGGGTGAGTGATATGGAATATACAAATAAGGAACTCTACAAGATATCAAAAACTGTCTTTCATGAAACAAATCTACACCAACAATTGCAAGCTGCAGGTAGTAATAAAGCAAAGTATCTAGAAAGGGTTAGTAAAAATAAAAGTAGCATAGATTCACAATCAATAGTAATGAAGATTCTATTAGCATTTTATATTATTATTTTCACTTTTATACCAGTCAATACATTTATTCAAATTAATATTATTTCACAGACACCTAGCATAGATTATTCTTGGAACATTCTTGTTGGTGGATCATCTGTGAGTTTATTTCTCCTATTACAACCAATTCTATTAATTATCTTCTCTGTAACATTTACTTGGGGTTTTCTCTCAAAAGAACCATATGGTTGGATTAGCACACTACCATTCTCTCGAAAAGATATTAGTAAAATAAGCTTTTTCACTTTTCTAAGAGGGATTGATGTTCAATTGGTTGTTCTAACACTTGTTTTACCAGTTGGAACAATGATTGGAATAAATTTGCTACCGGGTATAGGTGTTGATTTAGCAACAAATTTTCTAATGTTATTTATTTGTATTATCGTTAATTTTGCAAATACAATTTTTAATATTAGTATTGTAATCTTAGTTGGTCGAAGAATGGCTAAAGTAATGGAAGATCAAGAAGAGAATAGTAAATTAGCGAATTTCCTACGAATTGGAACTATGCTTATTTATTTACTCTTTTCAATGCTTGCTTCTTATTCTATCCAAGCAGTTATTACTTATTTGCCACGTTTATTTGAGTTAAATAGTACTGTTAATCCTCATATAGCTGACATTGTGAGTGGTGTTCTAAGTTTTATACCATTTCCTTTTGCAGGGGGATTTTTATTAACAAGTGTAGCAATTGGTTTTTCAAATGTGCCAACATTAGTAATTGTTGGGTCGGTAATAGGTTCTGTTTTACAAATTGGTGTAGCAATCCTACTATTTAGAAGAGCATTACGAACTTTACAAAACATTACCAAATTTGAGAGTAAAATTGAAGACAAAAAAGAGAAAAAACCTATTATTATAGAGGTAAAAATAAGCAAACCAGCAAGAGCTTATCTGAAACGAGATCTAAAGGTTATCTCTCGAGAATTACAAACAATAACCTATATGATTTTACCCATTATGATTCCTGTATCTACTGCGTTGGCATATGCACTAGATCTGATGGTAGGTAACACAGGTATACATGCAATGGTGTTATATATCACAGCTTTTGGTATATTTTCAACATTTTTCTTACTCATGGGAGTAACTAGTTTGGAAAGCGGAGGAGAAACTGTTACTTCTTCACTGCCAATAAGTATACGAGATCAGATAAAAGCTAAAATACCACTTCTCTTTTCAACTGTACCAATTATGATGATAATAGCTATTATAATTCAAATCAAAAAAGCTACTTTCATCGACATATTGATTATGACTTCTGTTCAATTACCAGCGATTTTGATTGTAGCATTAGTTGGTCTTCTTTTAAAGATACTATTGTTTGGTAAATTTAAATACAAATATGCTATAGAAGAAGTCAGAACAAATCTTAAAGCTATCAAATTAATTGGTATTTTATTGACCATGTTCATAATAGGTGCTGGATTTATAGCTTCGTTATTAGTAGGTTATTGGTTAACACTAATTTTAGAAGGAATATGCTTTCTTGCATTACTATTGACCTATAATTTCATGTTTCCTAAGAAATCAATTGTAATAAATTGATTTCAAATCTTTTTTTCTGAATTATCAATATTATAAAACTTATTTGTCCTTTTTTAATGATTTTTAGTTTATAAAAACTTATCATTATAAGATTTTGATTAAAAACGAAACATTGAAAAAAAGGGAAAAAAACAATACTGTATTTATGACGAGATAAAATGAGGTTATATAGATGGTTTATAGTAGGGATTTATCGATTACTCAAGCATCAAATAAATTTGCTTTTGAATTATATAATAAATTAATTAAAAATAAAACAAATCTATTTTTCTCACCATTTAGTATTTCAACAGCATTGGCTATGGTTTATGTTGGCGCAAAAGATGAAACAGCAAAACAAATAGAAGAAGTGATGCACTTCACCTTAAATAAAAAACGATTAGCAGTTGAATATGAGAAATTTATTGGTAATTTTAATCAAGAAAGAGCTTCCAATAAAGCTGAATTAATGTTATCAAATGCTCAATGGTTTAATTTAGAATTTAAATTATTAGAGGATTATATTTACACAATAGAAACTCACTTTAAAGGGATGTTATCAGAAGTTGATTTTAAAGATGAAGAAAACACTCTAGAGATTATTAATAGCTGGGTGCAAAAGAATACCAAGGGGAAAATAGCTAAAATCTTGGATGAAATAAATCCTGATACTATGCTTTTGATTACTAATGCTATTTACTTTAAGGATAAATGGTTAAAACCATTCGATGAAAAGAAAACAAAAGAAGAACCATTCTATATAACAAAAGAGAAGAAAGTATTAGTAGATATGATGCATGAAAAACAAAATTATTCTTTTAGAAACTATCCTAACTACCAGATATTAAAAATACCTTATAGAGATCCAGATTTATCATTAGTTATTTTCTTACCAAGAGATATTGAAGGATTAGTTAATTTGGAGAAGAAATTGTTAACTTCTGATTTGGATACAATAATAAATGATATTCAATCACAAGAAGTAGAAATTTTCATTCCAAAATTCATATTAAAAGATGCAATGAAATTATCAAAAGAATTCCAAGAAATGGGAATGAAAGAACCTTTTAGCACTAGAGCTGATTTTGGTGGAATGTCAGAAACTCAATTGGCTATATCAGAAGTTGTTCATAAATCATTCATTGAAGTGAATGAGGAGGGAACTGAAGCTGCTGCAGCAACAGCTGTAGAAATGGTTCTAGGTTATGGCTTTGCCGAGAAAAAAGAGAAGAATATCTTTCGTGCTGATCATCCATTCTTGTTTATGATTTATTCATACAAAACAAATCTAATACTATTCATGGGAAGAATGGTGAATCCAAAAGTGGATTAGAATAACTAATCATGACTTTTCCATAACATATTTCATGTAATTAGAAAAAGTGAGTTGAAGATAAACTTCAACTCATACATTATTGTAGGTGTTTGTTCAATTCTATTTTTTATGCTAATGCTTTTTCTTTTTTCATTTGCAAAATAAGGGCTACAATAGAACCTGCCATAATAAAAGCATAAGATAAGGTATTAATCCAATTTATTGGATGTAAACCAATTCCATATTGTGCATATAACATTGCAGGTATGCTGATACCACCCCAAATGATTTCAGTAATAATTGGGATTCGTATAGATCGCCATTCTTTTTCAAAGAATGATAATATACACATTGCTGAAAAGCCAAGTGCAGCTGTACCAAAAATTAATGGTAATGCTGGATCTGTAAATGGAAATTGCATTAAATCAGCGAAGAATAGTCCCCAAAAGAATACAAAAGTTACTCCAAAGAAAAATTGTAAACAAGCACAAATTATTAGCCAGATTTTTGTAAATTTCAAAACTTCAGCCATTTTTTTCATCCTTCATTTTTTAACTCAGATGTTTCGTGTTAATACGATATTACTACACGAAACTATATAAAGGTTTCGTGTTAACACAAAACTTATTAATTTTGAAAACAATATACTATTATAGTGATCGCTATGCCTGAAGAGAAAAAGAAAATTGGTCGACCTAGGAAATATGCGACAAATGCTGACAGGTATAAAGCTTACTATGAACGAAAAAAAGCAAAAATGAAAGAATTAGAAGAAAAGGTAAAATTACTCGAGGAAAAACACGGAGAGGTAAAAAATAAAGAGGAAATAAATAAATCCTCTAAAAAGAAGTAATTTTCAAATGATTCTTGAACAATATTTAAGTTAATGTAAAAGAAATATTATACGATTTTTAACTTAAATTCCGGGGTAGGTCTAATTGTCAATTAAGGAAGATAAAATAATATCGCCAATAAAAAAAATGATTTCTCATGGAGAATTTCAAAAAGCCATTGATACAATACTTAACTTAGAAAAGCAAAAGACTCTAAGAAAAGAAACACTCCTCTGGTTAAGAATATATAAAACACGATTATTAATCTCACATACTTGGTCAGAAAGCTTGGAAATTATTGATGAAATAATTGATGAAATTAAAACAATAGAAAATCCAGTATTACTTATTGAAGCATATTTATCAAAAATAATTATCTTTATAACAATACAAAAGCAAAATGAAGCATTACCTCTTTTAGATGATATGGAGAAATTAATTGAAGAGAAATTTACAAAAGAAAGTATTGAATTACAAAATTATTTAGCGCAAATATTTTTCCAAAAGGGAGCATGTTTTAATTATACCGGTGAATTAGATAAGGCTTCTAAATTATTGAAAAAAAGTGAAACCTTATCCAAAAAACTCAAAGATAATGATTTATTATATAATATCTATGATCAATTAGGTACTAATTCGTTTTTTAGAGCAAACTATGATGAAGCAATAAAGTATTTTAAGAAATTATTAAAAATTGGGAAGGAAGCCAATAATAACTATCAAATATTTGGTGCATATAATAGCCTAGCTCAAGCATATCAACGGATAGGGAAATTTGAACATTCAACAAAGTACATTGAACAATCAATGAGTGTAGGAAAAGAGCTAGGACAAAACCTCAGTGGACCAAAATATATTCTTGCTTTAAACTACTACAGTATGGGTGAAATAAAAAAAGCACATGAGCTTTTTAGAGAAGTATTACCTTTCTATGAAGGGATTCCTAATCCAAGAGCTAAAAGCTTGGCATTATGGATGAAATCTTCAATAGAATGGTATAGTGGGAGTATCGAAAAAACAATAGACTATCTAACTGAAGCAGTTGAAATTCTTAAAGAATTAAATGATAAATATTTGGGAACTCTCTTAGCAATTTATTTAGCATCAGCAATAAATGACAAAGGTGAATACGATAAAGCACTTGATTTAGGTATTGAGAATTTCAAGATTTTTAAGGACT
>JAEORJ010000374.1 GCA_016840945.1 Candidatus Gerdarchaeota archaeon | reverse complement strand
ATGCTGATAATGATATTGAAGCTGATGCTATAAGAGATTTTGAGTGGCTAGAACAAGCAGGAGGTTCTGATGAAAATATTAGCATTGTTGTTCTATTTGACCGTATTCCAGGATATGACAACACCCATGATAATTGGAATGGTAGTAGGATATACAATGTTACAGAAAACATTCTATCAACTTCAATTGATTCACAACTAATGGTGGATTTAGGAGAAGTAAATATGGCTAGTCCCACCACTTTATCTAATTTCATCAGTTATTGTTTTGATAATTTCCCTGCTGACAATTATATTCTTGATTTGTGGGATCATGGTCATGCAGCATATGGGGTTATAGATGATGATACAAGTGGCTCACATTTTATAGTTAATGATATACAACAAGCGATTGCTAATACTCTTGATATTTATGAAGAAGAAATTGACATATTATCAATGGATGCTTGTAATATGAATACAATAGAAGTAGCTTGGGAAATGAGGAATCTTTGTAAGTATTTTATTTCTACAGAAGATGGCACAAATGGTTATCCCTATAGGTCTATATTAGAAAATTTTAAACACCAACCTAATTTAAATGCAAGTGCATTTTGTGATCTTATAGTGGATGCTTATTCCGTCTATTATCAAAATTCATATAGAAACTGCTTATCAGTGATTGATCAAACAAAGCTTTTAGAAATTCCTGGAATTATAAATCCTTTTATTTCAGAATTAATTACCATTCTAGAGTCAAATTATTATGATGAGATTTTTGCTTTGAGCAGAGATCTTACATTTGATTTCTATGATGAAAACTGGGTGGACCTTGTTGCTTTAATTAAAAATATAATTTTCTTTCTTGATAAACCGTCTCTTAATCTAGTTGGAAATGAATTATTAGAGCTTCTTGATCAAATAATTATCTATAATTGGCAACATCCAAATTATGCTGGTAATGCAAACGGGTTAACTATCTTTTTACCTGATGGTTCTAACTCGATCTATTTCTTTGAGGATTATTGTGATGCTTCAAGCTTTTGTTCCAATATGGATTGGCAAACAGATACTTTATGGGATGAATTTATTGGATTCTATTGTGAAAATAAACTATATTTAAAAAATGTGGAACCTCAATCACTTATTTTAGAAGAAAATAAAGTAGATTGTTCACTTGAGCAGAATTTTGTTCAAATATTTAGATTAAATCTGTGGCAAAAGTCTTTTTATGAATTTACTTGTTCAATTTCATCAGGGGATGTTGATTTTAAAGTAATGAAATTTGATTTTACAGGTTTTTATGAGCTATTTGGTGGTAGTTTTCTAATTAATCCAGATGATGGAATAACTGAAGAATGTAGATTTAAGTTAGAAACAGGTTTCTATTATATTTTAGTTTATGGGATAGCTTCAACATCAATCTATGATTTAGTAGTAAAAGAATGTGATCCAATAAATCTTGTTTGCAATTTACCAATTACATCATCAGGGGGATCAATAAACGGTGATGCACAAGGTCATTTTAAACAAAGTTTGAATCATTACTACCAGATTGATATCCCTTATGGTAATAATACAATTATCTTAAGTAATTCTGATTCAGCAAATTATCAATTAACAATTTATGATGATGAATGGAGGATATTATTTTTTATCCCTGCAAAAGGTTTAGGTGAAACTTTAATTTTAGCTTATAACCAAACAAATGAGAATCCATCAACATTTTTACTTGAAGTTTCTGGATACGATGGTTCAGGTGAATTTACCATTGAAATAAAAAATCCTAATGAACCAACACCAAAAATAAACTTTTATTTTGGGCACATTTTCATTATTATACCGATAATCCTCTTTATATCAAAAATTAAAATTATTAAGAATAATGAATAATCACCGAATCATTCTTTCTTTTTATTTTATGAATAAAAAGAGTTTAATGAGAGCTGTAATAATTAATATTTATTCATTAATTATTACCATCAAGTAAAGGAGTTAATTGGTGAGATATTTGAAAAGAATACTATTATAATCTCAACAGTAACAACCATTACTATAATTGTTGTTTCTACAATTGTGATGGTAACAGTTTTTAGAAATTCTAATAAATATCCGACTTATTCAGATTTTCTTTTCATAAATATTAATTTCACCTGCTAACGAAAAGCCTGATTCAGCAAAATTCTTTATCAAATCAAAATTCTCAGGGTCTAAGAATAATTCAAGTATCTCATATTTTGCAGTTTTTGCTAACTTGACAACATGTGAAACATAGGATGTGAGATATTTCAAATCTAAAGTAGGTAGTCTAAAATGGAGTGTATTAGGTCTATTAGTTTTAGTTACTAAACCAATTGAAACAATCTTTCCTTCGTTGCGTAAAATTAGATAGCTAAAAACTAATTTGTTTTCATACTTATTGATTACCTCAATTTTATTAATGGCTTGTTCTTTGGTCATGTTGCTAATTTTCATTAATAGATTAATAGCGTCATCTCTATCTCTACTATCAATATAAGGTTCAAATAGAAATTCTGGTTCAGCTAGATTTTTGGTAGAAAGATCTATTATCATTCTGCAAAATTGGGTTCGGTTCAATTCGAAATTATATTTCTTGGCTTTTGCTAT
>JAEORJ010000044.1 GCA_016840945.1 Candidatus Gerdarchaeota archaeon | reverse complement strand
TTTTCAATTGGAAAACCAGCAACTCCCGTGCCAATAGCTGGGAACGCTATTGATTGCAAATTAAGCTTCTCAGCAAGTATTAAGCTATTTCTAATGGATTGCTCTAGACTATCAGCATTGATGTACCCATCACCACGCATCCCTGCTGCATGAATAACATATTTTGCTGTTAGTTTTCCGGCACTAGTTTCAACAGCCGCCCCATGTTTGATAGGCCCTTTAGCAATTGCCTCTTGCTCGATAATAATCCCACCTTTTCTCTTTATCGCACCAGCTACTCCACTTCCCATCCATAGTTCATTATTTGCAGCATTGACAATTGCATCTGCCACAATAGCTGTAATATCTCCTTGCAGCAATTTAATTAACAATTTTATTTCCCTCCAGCATTTTGAGATTGCTTATTTATTTTAGCTTTTAATGATTGTATTTTTTTCTGTTTAAAACCATAAAAAGTCATTTCCCAAATTGAGTGAATGATGATTTCTTTTTGGGAGCAATTTTCAAAGGTTTCTGGATGAATTTCCATGCTTAACCATTCTTCCCAAGGAGTCATAGCTAGAGAAAAGAGCAATGGATCATTCTCTTTGAAACCTGAAACATCATACCAAATTTTTCCATCTTTTTCTTTAATTTTAACAATTAATAACTGTAAATTCTCTTTTGTGATTTCCTGATTTATGTTTTGTAGAGTTGCTAAGACTTTCTTATACTTCTTGAGCTTCTTTGTTTCTTCTGGATACAATTTTAGGAAATCATGTGTTAAGTCATCCCATTTATAGGTGGCAATAAGTTCTTTAAAAATCATAGAATCAGCCTATAAAGTCATCATTTATATCTGTGTAATTACATCTAATAGATAAAATTATTCAAAGCATTTTAACAATTTAACTAAAATTAGACGATTTTTCCAATTCGCCCAAAAATTGTTATATGGAAAAGAACGGAAACATATCCCTAGTAAAAAATAAGCTGTGAGAAAATATGTCTATGGAATTCTGTGATGAATGCGGGGCAATGTTAGCACCAAAGAAAGTAGATGGCAAAGTGATAATGGTGTGCCCTAAGTGTGGTGAAGGGAAGAGGGAATTAGAAAATGGAGGAGTATTAACAGATAAAATAAAACATAGTGAAAAGGATAAAATGGTAGTGATAGAAAATCCTGATGAATTAACGATCAATCCAACAAAACCAATGCAATGCCCTAATTGCAAAAAAGTTCAAGAAACAGAATATTGGGCAGTGCAAACAAGATCGGGGGACGAAGCAGCAACAAGATTCTATAGATGCACAAAATGCAAGCAAACATGGCGTGAGTACGATTAGCGTATACAGCTAATCAATTATTTGTAGTATTTTTGTTTTATTTTATTCTTTAAATAATTGATTGCATTTAGTGATGAGTCAAAATAATATTATTTATCTGAGATGTATATAAAAAAGGTTGATAGTCAATTTTGTTCCCAACATAACAATAAATTAAACTAGATTTTTTCTTATCTAGATATCTCTTTTGGTATCATCCTCTATTTCTTTTTTATCTCTTATATCATGCATCATGGTTTCTTTCACTTCTAAAAAAATTATTTCTATAATTATTCAGAAGTAATTCTATTAGTCCAATCATTAATATGTTTAATAATTGATTGATTTACTATTTTTTTATGACCAATTACATCATTGTGAAAATCTACTTTTGTATTGAATTGTTGGAGCTTTTCAACCAAAATAGCTGTGTCTTTGTATGGGCAATTCTTGTCTAAAGTTCCATGAAAAATAAACATTGGTATATTTTGGAATCTTCGAAGGTTTTTTTCTTTTAAGAAATTTACAAATTTACCTTTTGTAAACATTCGAATAAAGAAATTGATTTTTGGTTCCCCTGATAAAATCATTAATCCTTTAAACAATTTGGGATATTCCATAAAGGTTCGATATACTCCATATCCCCCCATTGAGAATCCACCTAGAATAATTGCTCCTTCATTAATTGAATAATTCTCTTTTACATCATTGATTACCTCAATAATATCTATCAATGTTTCTTTCTTACCAAAATAATGGGAACTCCCACGAGTCTTTGGTGCTAGTTTGATATAATCACCCTCGATATAATCTATTAATTTCAAGGCATTTCTATCATCTACCCCGCTTCCATGTAGGAAAACAATTAATGGATATTTTCTGGTTGGATCGTAATTTTTAGGAATGGTTATAGAATATGGCTGTACTGTGGAGTCAATTTTTGAAATAAAAGCTCTTCTAAAAGTCCCTGTTTTAAACTTTAAAACGTCTTCATCATTTAATGCTTTTTGCACTGTTGTTAGTAGTTCAACCATTGTGGTCATTAATTCTGGATAATTCTCATACCATTTGATTTGTTTTAATTCTTGATTAAGTTGCTCAACCACGAATTGTAAAGTTTGATAACTTCCATCCAAAAGCTTCTCTTTGCTATTTGCTAATTGTGTAATTAACTCTTCATAGTTAAATCTTGGTAAAACTGTAAGCTCTTTCTCACCTGAAGCGGTATTTAATTGCCATTGAACCATATATGAGCCAGGCGTCAATTTTTCTGTTTGATATTCAAATTGATGTTGTTGTATCCCTGCATTATAATTCAAAGGTATTTTTTCAGTTGTTAGAATTTCCTCTTCCTTTGTGCTAATTGTTATATGCAATTGATCATCATTTGATTTTGAAGCTATGGTGGTTACATAAATTTTGGCTTTTATCCCCTCTTGGCTATTTCTGTCTAATATTATATATGATAGTAATTCCTCTCCTGCCCTTGGCATTTCCATTGTCATTAGAGCATATTTTCTCTTTTGATTTTCTGCTTGGAATCGCCAATCCATAATTACTGGGAAATATTCAAAAAAAGATTTTTTAGCTTTAATAAATGCAAGATTAAAACCTAATCCTCGTTCTAAAAACCATGGATGATAAGGATATATTTCTTCCCATGGTAAAAGTAGTTCATAACCTATTTTTTTATCAAACTTTGTAACAGCAAATTGAGTATTTACACCTAATTTACTTAATTGAACTCGGGTGTCATGGTACCAAATATATTTTTCCAAGCTCCCTTCAGAGTCCTCATTAGGAGAAAACCCTAACACAAAGAATTCATCTGTTAATCGATTGTTTTGTTTAGGATTTGCTATAAGCATGTGGAATCCATCACCATTTTGAAACCCACGATCTCGTTTGATAATTGTTTTTGCTTCCAATTCAATATAGATATAAAGGAAATCTCGTCCATATGCTAATCTATAACTGGGGTTTGATGATCTCTGAAATGGCAATAATCGTACTCTAGCATTAAATCTCCTTATTGGTATTTGTCCTAATGATTTTTCCAATCTTCCATCAATTATTGGTGGTTCAGTTAAATAACTAATCTCCTCTTTTGGTTGCAAAAATCTCTTTTTATTAATCATTGTTATAAAAAGATATTTTGTAAAAGATACTCCAATTAATGATATCAATAGAACAAATGAACTTCCCAAAATTATGAGTGTAATAATCCATGCTAACATAGCAATCTTTCTTCATTTTGAGAATTTAAAATTGACTCACAAATTGATATTTTGTTTTATTTTTCCATTAAATGATTTCATCAGTTATATTTTATAATCATAAAATTTACATATAAGATTTAAAAAAAATATCAGATTAAATCACTATGTAAAGTAGTTAATCACTTATATGTAATTTTTTGTCGATATCTTAGTCTTTAAATAATTAAAAGCTTTTAGTGATGGGTCAAAATAATAAAATCACTTTGAGATGTTTATAAAAGATGGCTGATAATCAATTTTGCCCCCAATGTGGTGGTCGTTTAAAACCTAATGCGAAATTCTGTGCAGAATGTGGCGTCCAAATTGAATCCTCATTTGAAGCACCACCTGTTAATCAACAACCCATTCCTACACCCGTTGATGCTACTATAAATTATGGTAGTGATAATAACAATAACTATAATCCTAATTATGTAACCCCAACTGGAACTGCAACTTCAACCCCTGCTAAACAAAATCCTATTGCCATTTCATCCATTGTTTTAGCAGCAGTATCCTTTGCGCTCTTTTTCACCAATTACACCATTTTTATTTGGTTTAGTCTTGCATTTGCTATTCTTGGTATACTAGTTGGCATTGGTGCAATTTTTTATCACCATAAAAAGGAATTAGGTATTATTGGTATTATTTTAAATGTAGTAGTTATTGCTGTCTGGATTAGCATTAATCTTGGCTGGTTTTAAGAAGAACCTCTCCTTGTTTTATCTAGAAACTTGGTGGAGGTTTATAATTTTTTAATATTGCTAAATCAACTTTTTTATTTGCTTTTTGTTTTTCTTCTACTTTTGGATTTTTTTTGATTAGTTCTTTTAATTCATCTTTTGTGATATCTAACCAAACAAATATCCCTTCACTTCTTACTATTATCTCAGCTTCTATTTCTGAAACTTAGAAATTATCCTGAAAATAACAGTGTATCATCTAAAGAGCTATTATTAGTTAGGTTTAAAGAAATATTACAGGATATATCTTCTCTTCAAAATGTGAATAGGTTATTGCTACATTCTAAAACAAAATTAACTGAATTACTAAAATAACAAGAAATATATAATAACGTAAAACAATTGGTTGATTTGTTGTTTATGATGATTCAAGTATTCGAAGATTTTCCAGCTGTTAAAGAAGCTATTGAGAAATGGTTAAAATTAAAATACCCTTCCCAACTCCTTTCCAATCAAACCATCCTCCTTAAACCAAATTTGGGTTACCCGAAGCCTAGTCCTTATACTACCTCTTTAGAACTAGTGAAAACAATAGTTGAAGCTTTGAATAATTTACATGTAAAGAAAATCATTATTGCAGAAGGATCAACCAGCACATCATCTGCTTTAGAGAATTTTAAAACTATAGGAGTATATGATACACTAAAGGATTTCCAAATCGATTATCTTGATTTTAATACTTGTGAATTTTCTAAAGTAAATTCTGATTCAAACGTGACTCATTATCTACCAACCATCTTAAAAGAAGTTGATTTGCGCATATCCGTACCTGTTATCAAATTTTATTATGATGACCAAAAAGAAATTTTCTTATCAAATGCTATTAAGAATTTCTTTGGTCTTCCACCAAAACAAATGTATCAAAAAAGCGAAGAATCTCATATGAGAGATTCTTTACATCAAGACCTTCATAAATCCGTTGCTGAAATTTACCTTGCTGTAGAAAGTTTTTCTCCTTTTGATCTTTTTATTTGTGATGGAACACAGATTCTACATGGTGAAGCTTCGATTGGCGAACCTCTTGATTGGGGGAAAATTATCCTTAGTGATAATGCTATTGCTGCTGATCTCAAGGTTTTGGACCTTCTTCAAAAACCTAAACCAAGATATTTGAAATATCTCACAAAGTAGGAAAATTATTTTTTTTTATAACATTAAAACCATAATATCTTAAACTCTCAATCATTATTATTATCTAGAGTATAAAATGACTCAAGAGATAATTGATAAACAGAAATTAATTTTCAAACCTGTTACCCAAGCTCTCTGGAATGACTTTGAGACACTTTTTGCTAAATTTGGTTACCTAGAGGGATGCTGGTGCATGTATTGGCGCAGACCAAGAAAAGAATTCAATGAAAATTTTGGCGAAGGAAATAGAAAAGCTATGAAAGAAATCGTTTTTTCAGGTAAAATCCCAGGATTAATTGCTTATTACAAAAATGATCCTATTGGTTGGTGCTCTGTTGCTCCTCGAGATGATTTCCCTGTTTTAAATCGTTCACCAAAATTAAAACCGGTTGACGATTTTCCTGTTTGGTCTATTATTTGTCTTTTTGTTGCGAAGGAATATCGTAAGCAAGGTTTAACATTAGAGCTAATTAAAGCTGCAATAAAGTACGCTAGAGAAAATGGTGCGAAAATAATTGAAGCTTACCTAATAATCCCTGAAAACAGTACAAACCCAAAATATGAAGCGTATACAGGTATTAAATCAACATTTGATAAAATCGGATTTACAGTAATTATTCAACGTTCTAAAATTCGTCCCATAATGAGGTTAATTTTATAGTTATTTATTTGAGGAATTAAAAGAAATCATTTACCAAATAAATATTATAATTGCTTTTTGAATACTAATATAACATTATTATTAGCATATTCAATGGAGTGGTTAAAATGGAATTATCGTTAGAAGAGAAACGATCTATTCTAAGTAAACAATTGGAATTACCTTCTGTTGGTCTTGTTGAACATTACCCTAGAACTTGGGAAGATAGTTGGGCAGGAGATTATTATGGAATAGAGGTTAATCATAAGATCTATATTGACTCAGAAGAAGCATTAGAAATTATTATGCCATTATTATCATTAGAAAATCCAACGATTCGTCATCATGCAATTTGGCTGTTAGGTTATTTTGGATATCGAATAAAAGCCGCTATTCCAAAACTTCTGGAACTCCTCAAATCGGACCCTGATTTTCGTGTAACCATAAATGCTGTTTACACCCTTGGTAAAATTAGCCACAATGAAACCGTTGTTCTACCAGAATTAATTATGATTATGATCCATAATAGTAATCCTTCTTTACGGCAAGCTGCAGCACATGCTATAGGTGACTTTGGTGAAAAGGCGCATTCAGTTAAAGATGATTTATTATATGTTTTAAAGAATGATAATAATTATCAAGTAAGAGCTATGGCTGCAAAATCATTAGGGCAATTAAAACTCTTAAGTAAGGATATTGAGCAATCGCTTTTATTAACTATAGAATATGATGATAATAGTTGGGTAAGAATAAATGCTGTAGAATCTATTGCTTCATTGAATTATAAAGAGCATATACCTTTTTTAGTTGCATTAATCAATTCGAAGAAAGAAAATCGTGAGAAATTTGCTTTTGCGTTAGCTGTTTTTCGACTTGATAATTCAAACAATAAAGCTATTGACACATTCAATAACATGCTAAATAATGATGAACTATCTAGTTATGAAATACATCAATTAATCGATTGCGATTTTCTTCATGAAGATTATCTTTTTAAAAAGAAAATAAATCAGTTAAAAAGCTAAAAGGCTTTTAAGAATTTATATGAAAAGATTATAATGAAGTTGCAATTAATCTCGCAACTCTTATTGGTTCAGGTATACGTCCTACAATAGTTATTTCTTGTAATAATTTAATTACCTTTTCTGGTTCTATACCTGCAAATTGAACATAAACGGGATCTTCACCCTTGGAGGTATGACATTCCTTCAAAGGTAGATATTTTTTCAATATACCTAAACGTATAAACCCATCAGGTAAATTTGTAAGTGCTTCTTCTATACTAACCAAATCTGGTATTCTATCTACAACTGAAATAACTGGTAAAGAGATTAGATTATATAATTTCTCAAGATCTATATAATTGAATCCTGCAATAGTGATGCCTCGAGTTATAATGATTTTAAGCTGTTCTTTATGGGAGCTATTAATAATCATCTCTGCTATTTTTTCTGTGGCATCATTTCCATCAACTATGACCTTACATTTCATAAACCCCTCAACCAATTCAGCTCCTCTATAAACCACCCCATATACTAACACCTCTTTATCCTTTATTCTATCAAAAGATGCACAAGCAATACCAACAATCTTTATCCCTTTTTTTAATTGTTGATCCATTTTTTCACCCACTAGTTTTATAGCACTATAGTTCTTTTAATCTTGAAATTATCTCGGCTAATATTTCTTTAAAAGCCAATGCGATGATTTCTCGTTCTCTGCTTCTTTTTTCAAACTCGGGTAATGCTACTTTAGATATTATTCTATTTATAATAGCTTTGAATTCATCAATTGTCATTATTTTATTCATATAAGTATAACCAATAAGTGCTTCAACACCATCCCCGAGCTCACCAGAATTTAAACTTGAAGGCATTAGTTCTCTTAAACCGGACCGTCTTAAAGCTTCAGCTAAAGCCTTATCATAGACTTTTTCGCCAAATGGTTCCTTGTAAACTTCTGTTTTTGCTAAGGAATATATAAAATTTGTAACCGAATCACCAAATTTTGCTAATTGGTGGTCCCTCATAATAGTTCGTAGTTTGTCTTTTGTTTTTTCAGAAAGTTCATTAGTAGTCATTTAGCATCAACTAGCTTAACATAAATATAACTTGTTTTCTTTTCTTTAAATTATTCGAAAGAAAAGCAAGTTAAAAATAAAAAAGAATTATGCTTTTTCCAATAATTTATAGAAATCATCAGCAGCTTTAGCTAAATCTTTACAAGCTGTTCTAACTGCTTTATCTATTTTCTTCTTTGGTGCAGCTTTTACAACGACTTTTGTTTTCTCGATAAATGGATGTTCTTTGAAGTATCCGGCTGAATCAACATCTTTTACATCACTTAGAAAATCTCTAAAGATATTTGTAAATGTATGACCTTCGCCAATGATCTCCATAACGAGTTCTTTGTCTTCGTCGTATTCCAATATCTTAATTTCCATGTTTTTTTCTCCTACAATTTTGTTGCTAACGTATTGGTTCTTTAATTTTTTCTATTGTTTTGCTAACTTCAAACATTTTTCTAGTGCTTGATCAAGCTCAACCGCTAAAGATAACCTGTTCAAATCATCTTCTTTAACGACTTTTGCTTTCTTCCCTAGTGTAAACACTTCTTCATAAGACAACTTCAGGACTATAGCGAGAATCGCCACGAAATCTCTTAAACTAGTTGTAGCTACTTCATAAGGCATTTTAGCTAATGTTTGATCTAATGAATTAATAAGCTCAAGAATTTCATCATATTTTATCTTAGAAACTATATTATCCCCTTCTCTGAAAGATTCATAATCTAATAATTCAAGTATCTTCATCAAAACAGAAACTGGAAAAGTTTTTCCAGATACTTTAGATAAAAAGGTGATATTATATTCCAGAAAATTTCCTGCGTCTGGATATAACATCCCGCATACATTTAGGTGAATATTCTTGACCATTTCTGCTGCTTCTTTTAATCGCTCCTTATCGCCCTCTAGTCTTATAGTTGCTTTGCCGGGGTAGTAATCTGCAATTATATCAACAATTTTAATTTGCTTTTGCATCGAATCTAATAACAAAATAGCTTCCTTTGATGTTTTAATGTTCAAATTAATCTCTTTTGATAACCAGCGCGCCAACTATATTTTTTGCTCCTAATAAGTTTCAGGGAAGTTTGCTTTATATTCGTGCTCGACCATAATCCTCTGCAACTTTTCGTGGTTCGACATTTTCGCAATTATCGCATTTTAACATGCCTCTGCGTAAATATCTTAATCGTTCACCACACACGCTACATAAAGCGTATATCACACCCAATTCATTAGAAGTTGTAGTGAATTGAATTGGGATGGTGTGAGCATCGACAATTTTTCCTCTTACAATGTCGCCTTCTTTTATTGCATCAAACATGGAATCTAAAAATGATCGAGTGCATTGAGAGATATGCATTATTGCAGAATAAGATGGTTCAACTGTTTGACCATTTATATATCTCACTGCAAGTGATACCATGTGTTTGTTTACAGATTCGGCTTGACCGATTATAACATCTCTTTCTTTTGGAATTAATGGTTTTCTTACTCTTGGAAAAATACTTACTGTTCGTTTGTTTTTATCCATAAAAACTGTACCTGTTACAGTAGCGTAGACATTTCCATCGGCTTCATAAGTTCCTTCTCCAGGCAAAGCTTCTTCTGCAACACAAATATTATCTCCCGGTAAAAGGAATTCGCCATTTTCTATCATTTTTTTTACCTACTTATTTTCTTCATGTTTTGAGTCAAAGTTCTTAGAATATAAATC
Organism: Candidatus Gerdarchaeota archaeon; assembly: GCA_016840945.1. The sequence continues at coordinate 10,757 of JAEORJ010000044.1, read as the reverse complement.
TAATTCTTATACTGATTTCTAGTATATTTTTTCCATTCAAAATACCTAATTTTAGTTTTATTTACCACACTTTAACTCTTATCTTAGAATTTTTTTATTCATTTAATAGTGCTAAGACATTTTTTAATTAATTTTGTTATCCTTATGTTTTTAATCCTAAATATTATTATTTTCGCTAAAAATACATTATAATAAAAGAGAATTAACTACTACCATTTTTAGTGATTACTTATGACTTCACAACCGCCTAAAATTGCTATTATTGATGCTACAGCAGCTGGAAAAGGTCATAGACGTTTCACTCGAGATGCTATTGGTTGCGGTGTTCGAAGCATTTGTGGTATTTTAGAGGAAGAAAATATTGAGGTTAAAATTTTCCTTTGTGAAGATATCATTGACAACGGCTTTCCAACCAAAGATTTCTCTGCACTTTTCATTAGTGCAATGACAATGGATAAAGTAGCGGTTAAGAAATTAATCAAGATTTGGAGGAAGCAGTTTACTGGAAAAATTGTTCTTGGTGGACCTATAACATCTGAACTCAGACAAGTTTTAATTGATACTCAAGCTGATGTTATAGTAATTGGTGAAGGGGAATTTACTCTAAAAGAGCTTATACAGTCAAATTATCTTCAAACGAAAAATAGTAAGCTGTTAACCAATATTGCCGGTATAGGGTATTTTGATAACACTAATAATACTACAATTAATCCATTTAGAAAATACTCAACTAGAGCTGAATTCAATACTTTTAAACCTTCAACAATGAGAATTAAAGACTACCCTAATTATTTTTCAGCAAAGGTTTATGTTGAGTGTGTTCGTGGTTGTTCCAATTTTGGAGGAACAAAGATTGCTTTGCCCGATGGACGTAAATGTTCTGAATGTGGTTATTGTGAATCGGATTGTATAGAAGATAGAGCTAATTGCCCTTCTGAAATACCACCTGGGTGCGGCTTTTGTAGTGTCCCAAGTTTATTTGGACCAGCAAGAAGTAGATCGGTCGAATCGATTATCAATGAAATACAGGAGTTATTGGTGCAAGGTGTAAAACGTTTTGTTCTTAGCTCACCTGATTTTTTGGATTTCGCTCGAGATGATTTTGTAACACCAAAATCATTGATAACACCAAGAACCCCTGAATCAAATATTAATAAAATTAGAGAGCTATTAACTAAAATTCATAGTTTAGAACCAGTTAAAAATGGGAAGGCATGGTTTGAAATTGAAAATATCAAGGCATCGCTTTTTACTGAAGAGATTGCCCAGATTTTCGCTGAATTCTTACCTAAAGCATCCTTTAGTATTGGTTGTGAAACAGGAAGTGAATATCATTCGACTTTATTGGGTAAATCCAGCAGTCCCGCAGATGTATTGAAGGCAGTAAAACTAGCTAGCAAATATAATTTACACACTCATATTTATTTCATTCACAGTTTACCAGGACAAACTAAAGAAACAGCTAGAGAAACTACCAAGTTCATTTATGATCTTGAACCATTCATAGACAAGGTTACCATTTATCGTTTCAAACCACTACCATTGTCAGCATTTGGTGATTTTCCAGAACCTGAACCGGCAATTAGAAATCCTGACAGTAAGCTAATCGCTGAAGCAGCAAATACAGTTAACTTACGGAAGAAAAAGAATCTCATAGGCCAAAAGGTTCAAGTTATAATTAGCGAACCAAATCGTTATGATGAAAAGGGTACCATTGCGTATATTCTCGAAGGGGGGCCAATGGTTGCGGTAGAGAATTCCCGAGAGAAAATTGGTGAAATAGTGACTGTGAAAATAAAAAAAGCACTTTCAGAGAAGCTCGTTTTAGCTGAAATAGTTAATTGATAAATTTAAATTAAAAAAAAACATGATTAGTAATAATATAAATGCAAAATACACTATTAAATGACTTTACACATTAAAACGAAATTTTAAAAAAGATAGGTAAAGAGAATATCGAAAGGAAAGACAAAGAAGTTAAAAGAGAAACAGTAGCATATTTATTAAGAGATATGTATAATTTACTAGAAAGGAGAAAAACAAAATGCCACTTAAAATGGTTTTACAGGATGCAAAAATCTGGAAAAATATTATAGAATCATTAACACTCTTAGATGAAGCCAATTTTATCGCTTCTGAACGTGGAATTGAATTACGTGCCATGGATCCTAGCAGAGTAGCTATGGTTGACTTTTTCCTACCTGCAGGTGCTTTTGAAGAATATGATTGCTCAGAAGTTACTCGTTTAGGAATTAATCTTGATGAGATGACTCAAATTATGCGTCGAGCTGGAACCTCAGATTCCCTTATGATGGAATTAGAAGGTACCACAAAATTGGTGATGACCTTTAAGGGACAAAATACTCGAAGTTTTGGTGTTAGTTTATTAGATTTAGGTGAAAATGAATACCCAGCACCGCAAATCGATAGTAAAGCGAAGATAAAGTTAACTGCCGAAGCCTTACAACAAGCTGTTAAAGATGCAGAAATTATTGGTGATCATATTCGTATTGCTGCTACTGACGATAGTGTAACGCTTTCCGCTTCAAGCGAAACAAAAGATGTTCAGATTGTGATAGAAAAAGATAGCGACGTTATTGCTGAATTTAATGTTAGAGATGATGCAACAGCTATGTACTCTCTCAGCTATTTATCCGAAATGACGAAAGCTATCAAAGCAAGTGAACTAGTTATGCTTGCCTTTTCTCAAAGTATGCCTATTCAACTTGAATTTCCAATTGTTGCTGGTGGTAAATTAACCTATTACCTTGCTCCAAGAATTGAAACTTAATAAATTTGAATGTTAAAGGTGGTTTTATTAAACCACTTTCCTCCTTTCACTCGAGAGAAAATTTGAAAAAACAATGGGGAGATTAGTGACTAAGATAATACCAACATACTTTAGTAAGAAAATCGAAAATGAAATAGACGATAAATCAAATGAATGATATGTGTAGAAACTAGGAAGATGTAAAGTAAATGGCCCAGGATGATCAGTATAATCAAATATTTCAACTTTGGAGAAATGAACGTCGCTCAACCCAATTATTAGAAGTAAAAGGCAGTTTATATTCGAAGATAAGACAAAAAATCTCTGATTTAACAAAAGAGCTTGAAAAAATAGACAAGCAAGATAAAGCTTCGATAAATGTGTTAGAAGAACGTATTGAACGATTAAACAAAATACTACGAGATCTTACTAAACTCCGCGTTCATAAAATCATCCATAATATACTCAATGAAACATTAACCAAAGAAGGCTTAGCTGCAGAAGAGCTTGATCTTGTCTCGAGTCTTGAACGAATTTTTGATGAGCATAATCGTAGGAGCATCCTAGGTGAAGCAATCATTGATCGTAGCAGGGAAAAAAGTAGTTTAGATAGCAAGGATATTACTGATGAATTCGACTTTATGACTGTTCGGATTTTGAGAGATGTCCCTGAAATTGTTGATGCTACTGCTGCAAAAGGATCGGAAAGCAATACTATTGGACCGTTCAAAAAAGAAGATATCGTTCGACTACCTCTCATTTATGCTAAGACATTAATTATGAAAAATGCTGCGGACAGGGTTGACCTTCCGAATTTATAGAAGAAATCTAGCATCCTTTAACGGATGCAGTCAAATTCTTATTCTTACTCATTATTGCTGTTGTTCTGGTTGTTCAGGTTCTACAACTTTGCCGAGAATGACGCATTTACCACCAGCAGGTTTGGCAAGCACGCAATTGCATACTTGACATCGGACCTCTGTAGCGGCATGACTAAAGACTCTTTGTACTTTATTGCAATCAGGGCATTCTACTTGTAGGAAATCTGATTTTGGTTTTGCTATGGTTGGTTTTGACACTATCTAACATACTCCTACTAAATGTACTTTAATTCTAGCTTGTCTCCAATTACAATGACATTTAAAATTTACTATTACATAGAAAGTTTAAATATATATTAACACCAAAACCGTTCTTGGATGTGTAGCGCAGCCTGGATAGCGCGTCTGGCTCCGGACCAGGAAGTCGAGAGTTCGAATCTCTTCACATCCGCCATTTATTTAATTCTTTTCCATTATCTCAAGTCACAGAAAAACATTTAATAACAAAAAATTTCGTTCTAGAATTGTCAGATGATGAGAGCTGACAACTTAGGCCTGTAGTCTAGCTAGGATAGGGCACCTGGCTTCGGTAGCACTCTCATGTGATTGTGCTGAGGCTACCAGGGGATCGGCGGTTCGAATCCGTCCAGGCCTGCCACTTCTTTTTACACGAAACATACAATAATAAGAAAACGTATCATATCTCTGCTGGTTCCTTTGTGGTTATGAGGTTTGAATAGTAAAACAAAAAAAGTAATTAGAAAAAAGCGTTTAGCTATTACCCTTCTTAAATTGGTAGGGTTCTCTTTAATTATTCTCTTCACGCCTACTGTTAACACTATTATTATGAGCAAAGGGTTTTTCATTTCAAATCAAATAAACTCAATTTCAATAATCGAAACTGAACCAGGCAAAACCCTCTGTATACAGAATGATTTACTTTATGTAAGTTTGATTAATTACACTGAGGGTGTAGGTTATTCAAATATAATTCAAATTATTGATGTTCACCAACCTGAAAGTCCTATAGTTACTGAAAGATACAAATTACTTGGTGGCGAATATCTGATTGATTTTAAAATCGTCGGGAATATAGCTTATATGCTTACTGAATTAGCAATCCTCTCACCTTATAGAGGTTCAGTTGGTCTTCTGAATATTTCTGATCCAGCAAATCCAATTCGATTAGGTGGTTCAGAATTATTCAGTCTTACAACTTATAGGGTAAATTTCACTGACCGTATGTGTGTTTACAACAATTATATTTATGTTAGCTCTAACGATTTACATGTCTTCGACTGTTATAACAGTTCATTACCTGTAAAAGTAGCTAGCTATCCATCATCTTTTTGTGATTTACATATCAAGGATGATTTCTTGTATCTGGTTTCCAATGGTATTAAAATCTTTAGCTTAACTAATCCTGTAAATCCTATTTTCTTGGGAGAAGTAAATAGTATAAAAAACGACTCAGTAAGAAGTGTAGTGTATGATCATTATGTTATTAATGCTTTTCGAGATTCAGGTTTAGAGGTCTATGATTGTTCAGATACATATCACCCAACTATTTGTGGGAATTACGATTTTCCCAGATGGCGATTATACCTTAAAGGCGAGATCCAAGATATTGCTATCATCAATGATAGATTATTCGCTGGTGGTAGTGAAATCAATATTTTCGATTTAACCAAACCTCAAAACCTCAAATGGATTTCGTGGTTAAGCTTCGAGAATCAAAATATCAATCAGATAATAGTAACAAATAACTACCTTTACTTAAGTGATTACAATAATATTAATATCTACTCCTATATTGAAAACTCCTTAGGTCGAAATATTGGCATTGGTTTTGGCATCACTGTAATAGTTATTGGAGCGTCTCTTATTTGGATTAGGAGAAGAAAGAAGTTGAAGATTGTACAGGAAAATGAAAGCAATAAATGATTAACTTTCTTTTTCCTTTGTGTTATCCTAAAGGTTTAATAGTCTCTTTCCCTCTCATATTATTCATTAAAACTATGGTGTATTAACAATGGTCTGGTGGGCTATTTTACTAATAGTGCTTGGTAGTCTTGTTGGCCTTATTGGCATTCTTGTTATTGGCTATTTTATTTTCCTCGCAGCTACAGCTGATTCAAGAAAATAAGAACCATAAAAATTAATGTCAGCTAATAATACTTCAAACAAAATTCATGGCACCACTTTTTGTGGTGCAAACTTCATTTTATTTTTCTATTATTTTTACTATTTCTTTATTTACATTTTCAGCTATTTCTTTTCGCTCTTTGGAACTTGATTTTCCCAATCCTATTTCAGAGAACACTTTTGTGTATCGTCCTGTGCCACTTGGACGGATACTGGTAATCAATAGATTTTCGTGCCCATCTTTCATGATGAAATTTTGTCCATCAAGTGTCGATTGATAAATTATCTCAAATTTTCCTTTGAAGAAATCAATTATTTTCTCTGAATTCTTAAGTACCTTTTCCAATCTTTGAGGATAATTTAATTCAAGCATATCGATTTGTGTTTTTGCAACATCAACACTTGCAAATTGTGGTAATTCATCATGGTCTTTAAACCAGTGCATCATCCACAATGCTTGTTGATATGGTGATTTCATACATATCGGATGTTCTTTTGAAAAATAGATATCAGTATAATCCGCACCTGATATCCTTCCTATTGCTGGATTCTTAAGTAGTAATTCTGATACTCCCATGAAAAATGCTGGCTCTCCTTGGGCAGTAGCGTACACCTTATTTGTTAGGTTAGCTAATGCGCTTAACATAATTAGAGAGATCCGTTCTTGCACTAGTATATAGGCATCCGGTTTTCTTACCTGTGCTTCAGCTAGTAATCCTGTTGTAAATGATTCTTCTTGATTCTCAATAATCTTCTCTCTTCCAATTCCGGGAATTTTTACTAGAAATGTTCTATCTGCATCAGCATCATGATCAAAGACTGCTTGTTTACTATTATAGTATTTATCTGATAATTGATCCCAAATCTCTCGAGGATCTCTATCATATGCTGTTGGATTTAGTTTGTTATTATGTAGTATTATCTCTGCTTTTGTTTCAGTTTTAATGATATCCCAAACCTCGCCAGCCATACTATGGCGACAATCGACTATGAAACTCCCTTCTAACTTAGCCATAGGAGTAATATTCTTTAGTGATTTGACAAATTCATTTCTAAGTTCTTTTGCATCCACTTCTTCAAATTGACCTATATTTATTGGATGGATCATTTGATGATCGCCAATTTTTTCCTCTATTGGAGGTGCTAGTGTCCTTGGTAAAAAGCCATAAATTTTCTCGTTTGCTAATTTGCTAGCATTATTTATTGTAGCTCCACTTTTCTCTAGTAAATCAATAACACTCTTTGCATTTATTACCAGCTTCAAACCTACATACTGTTGTGGACTATGACTCCTACCAAAGAAGCATCCTGGTAAACCTAATTTATAACATGAAAACATAAATTCTGGAACTGTTACAGGACTATCTAATGCAACCACTTTAGTACCGCACCTTCGCAAATATTCCCGTGCGCTTATAGAAATTGATTGGTGATATTGACTCCCATCATAACCAGTTAAAACATCAGTACCTAGTGCTGATGCAAACGCTGCAGCATATTTTTCAAAGAAATCAACATTATAAGCTGAATACAAATCGCGGGGACCATTTGTTCCTGTTAACTGAGCTAATTTAATATTAAAATTATAATCAGCAACCAAACCTGGATTTGCTGAACTCAATTTTAATGGTTCTAATATTGGTAAGGTCAATTTTTTCACCGAAGATGCTTGTAATGCTCAAATCTAACTATTAATTCATATATTAGGTTAATTGTTTTTTTCTCTGTTTGGTGATATTTTTGAAATCTCTACAACTAGGAGGTATTTGTTCTGATTTTAGTTGTGCAAAATGCTGCAAGGATACTCAAATGATCCTTTCATCTCGGGATATTTCAACTATAGTAAACCATGGTTTTGTAAGAGATGATTTTTGCTTTAAAGATCAAGAAGGTTTTTTCAAGCTTAAGAACGTTAATGGTCAATGTTTTTTCCTAAGAAATAATAAATGCACAATTTATTCGATAAGACCTCTCGGTTGCAAATTTTATCCCATTATCTTTGATGTTGATTTCAATAAAGCTATTTTAGATGATGATTGCCCTTTAGTAACAATAATAACTCAAAATACCATAAAACAATTTGAAAATGATTTAAGAAAATTCATCGCTCAAATATTACAGGAACAAGAAGTGGAAAATGAAAGCTAACGCTTCATTTTGGTTTTTTATCATGTAATTTTTTAACCTTCTGATCATCGCCTATTGCTTCAAGCAAACAAATAGCATTATCTAATTCTTTTTCAACTATCGGATAAAGATCTGAGTCTTTTTTGCTTAAATAGAAATCAGCTAATTTTTCATGGGCTAACGCTTTATTTCTAATAGTATCATGAAGGCTCTTTTCAATATCTTTATTTTCAGCTATAAGTACTTTCTTGAGAGACTCCTCTAAGTTTTTCTTTTCTAAAACAATTCGATCCAATAATGTTTGCATTTTAACATACAAGCAGCTTGTTTTGTCAAACAAATGGATTGCTCCTTCAAAATCATCACTACTAAAAGCCTTTGAGCTAAGCTCATCAAACATATCTACAGCTAATTGGTAACATTTCTTGGCTTTGTCAAAACTTTGGATGTAGTAATAAGCATCACCTGATTCTTCAAAATAAAGAGCGGCTTCTTTATGATTATTAGCAGCTTGGGCTTGTTGGGCTATTGCTTCAAAATCCAAAGCAGCTTTTTTCAAACCAATAATACCTACTGCTTGATATAATCTATTTATTCTAACCTTCTTATCGGGCATACGTTTCCATGCATGAATAGCAGCTAAAGCAAAGTCAATCGCATTCTCAAAATCATTGTTGTTTTGGGCTAATCCTACTAGATGCTCATATGTTTTAGCAGAATCTTCCCATCTACTAGCGCTAAAATTAGCTTCTGCCTCGCTTTTCAATTGTATTATTAGCTTGTCGTTCTCGCTCATCTTCTATCCCGTGTCAATTATATTTCAAATCAAAATTTAAAAACCTTTATTCTTAAGCAAAAGAGCACAATTGTGTTTACAGTGAAAAATTAACCACAAAATCACTTTTCAGTTCAATTTTGTCGAAGTTTCGCTTTAAATATAGTCATTTTTTATATTTAATCTTGAATCAAAATATAGGAAAGATACAACAATGAAGAAAGTCAGTCCAAAAATAGTATCATTGGCCATGCTTATCATCTCAATACTAGTAGCAGGCGGTTTAGGTATACGAACAGCTATTGCCCCACCAGGCGGTGGAGCATCAGAAGAATTAGATCCAACAGGTGGATAGTTTCTATCCATCCTTTGTCTTATTTTTTTATTCAAAATAAAGTACTCTGATTTTATAATATTAAAATAAAAAGAAAAGAATTTGAAGAAATTACGTGTCTTCTTCAGATTCCTCAGTTTCATACTCGTCCAGATCAACTTCATCCGATTCTTCTTCTGCTTCTTCAACAACTTCACCTTCTTCTATTTCAGGAGTTGATTTAGCAGGACGAATTACTCGGACAAAAATAATCGATAATGCAGCTATACCTACAGCTATTGTTGCTACATACATAATTACTAAGAACCATGATACTGGATAAGGTTGTGGATCATCTGGATCTATTACCACATATTTATCAATTGTATCATTATAACCATAGCCTCTTTTATGTGCTACAGCATCAATGTAAATTGTTCCTCTACGTGTGCTTTCAGTGTTAAAGGTTCCTTCAAAATATGTATCATTAACAGGTGTTAAGTAAATAACTTTTTCAATTATTGAATTTCGCCATATCCTTAATGTTACATTGATGTCTGATAATGTCGTGTCATTTTGAGCTTTAAAGCTCACACTTGCATTTATTGAATCACCAACTTTAATTTGATAAGAGCTTATCTGATAATTACTGCTTTCAACAATAGAGTACATCCCAGCCATCCATTGAATTGCTCTTTCAAAGAAATAACCGTTTTCAATAAATCGTCCAGTCATTGTATCATTTAGTATTTTACTTGATCCTAAACCAATAACTCTACTGCCTAGCGATGTTTCGCAAGCAACAATAAACGTATTATTTACACCAATTGTTTCGTTTTCATCAACGACAGCATCATTATTTACATCTGCATATATTGTTTCATTTCCTGCAGCCATTACATAGCTATCAGCTAGAAGCCCTGTATCTATAATCACTTCAGGAGTAAGCTGTTCAGTCCATGTTGTATTATATTCCAAAAGTGTTCCAGTGTATTCAATTTTTGTTACTATTTCATCTGTTAGTGGTACATATTGATTTTCATTTATGATTGGATGATCCAATAAATCACTAACTGTAAATGATGATAAAGTAGTGTTTATACCTATTGGGTTACTCAAATCTGTCGAGTTAATATATCTCGCAGTAGCATTTGAGAATTGGAAGCCAAAAGGTTGTGTTATTTTATAGGAATTAGTGGTAGCAGAAGCAATAGAACCTGCAATTAACAAGCTTCCTCCTTCTTTTAAGAAGGTAAAAACATCTGTCAATTCACTGTCTGTCAAATTCTCATTTGGTTCTAATATTATTAGGATATTTACCCCCGATAAAGTTGTTTCAACTAGAAAATTGGCTTCGTTTATTGAAACATCAAATTCACTATCTTGGGTCCAATTAATTATACCTGAGTATTTAGTTTTGATTGCAGTGGTATTACTATTATGACTTAAATCATAGAGGATAGTTATATCAGCTGGTTTTGGCAATCCAACAACATATGGATCTTCAACGATCATCAAACCAGTTTCTGTGCAGTTTTCAGAGAGATAAGTAAAGGTTCCCACTTTATCTGCTGTGAAAACGATATTAATGGTATCATTGGCCTCTATAACTTCATCAATTTCGTACTCTTCTATTTCAAATGAGTGACCAATGTCTAAACTTTCAATTGTCAAATTAACAGTAGCGCTTTGCATTACTGTAAAATTCACCGGTGAGATTTCAGTTTCAGAGATGGTAATATTCAAATAGAAAGTACCAACATGAAAGAGATCCGGTGTTGCTTCTTCTTCAATTATTTGATGATT
>JAEORJ010000004.1 GCA_016840945.1 Candidatus Gerdarchaeota archaeon | reverse complement strand
GAAAGTTCCATCAGATGCAACAACACGAATATAGTAATTCCCATTTTTAATACTTGAAGTAGACCAGAAATAATTGGTAGAAGTTAAATCTAATGCTATTTCAATTAATGGACCAGTAGATGATCGATAATAAAGTGAATATGTCAAACTATCTAAATCAGGATCAAAACCACTCCAGGATATAGAAATATAAGTATCAAAAGTTAGTCCACCTAATGGATACAGAAGTGTAACAACTGGTGCTTCATCATAATTATTTATTACAAAGGTGCCTGAAATAGCAAATGAAGTATACGTGCCATTTGTCGCCTCAACTTTTATTCTGTAATAAGTCCCATCAAGATAAAGAGTTGAAAGAAATTCTAATGAAGTTTCATTTGTGTTTTCTATAAGTGGTACCCATAGTGATTCATGACAATCCCAAAGATATACTGAATAATTGAGATAAGTATCAGTATAAATAGTGCTATTCCAAGTTATATTAAAAGTTCCAGAAAGGATTTCTCCCCCTTTAGGGAATAGCAATTCTACTTCTGAGTTTGTTGAATAAGCAATCAAATTACTAAACATTATTTCGTTATCTTCTTGATCAACTACTGTAGCAAAGTCATCACAAAGAACACAGAAAAGTCCTTGACCAATATTTACAGATGCACCTATAATATTTAGATTAGATGAATCTCTAAACATTTCAACAGCACCACTTGAAAGTTGTAATGCATCAAATATTCCAGGAATGTATATGCTGTTTACTCCAGTCATTAATTCATTATCATGGTTAATGTTTGTTGTTATTCCACTCATTCCATATGAATATCCTATGAAAGTTATTCCATAATCTAAACCAAGTTTTATTGCACCATCTGATGGAGGACTATCACCAATACTGACAAAAATACCCCCAGAAGCAATAAAATTCGCTATTGCAGTAACTTCACTATCTAACCAAACTGTGCCAGACTCTCCCACAAAAAGTAGACTATATTGATTAACTAGATAATTAGTTAAAGTGCTATAAATCATATCAACAGTAAAACCTAACGATATATAATAATTAATCAGATTAGCTTGCCCATACAAATATTCACTATGGCTATAAATAAAACCAATTCTTTTATTTGGATCACTTACTATAATATTTTTTGAAATTTTATTGTTGAAAAGATATGTTTCATTAAATCCTGGAACAATATAAGCAGTGATATTATTTGTTCCTATTAATGTTGGATTCCAAATATACTGCATACATTTACTTTCTGTTATATTTACAGTTGGATATATTGTTGTGTTAACTAGATTTCTATTTATCCACAATTGTAATTCAACATCAGTGAAATTATATTGTCCAGTATTATTAACAGTAATATTAAGTAAACATGTTTCACCTTTACTTAAACTAGTTGGAGCTTCTATTTGAATACTCAAGTCAGCTATAGATACAGCTTTATTTGCTAACCAATTGATAGAATTTAAAATTAAAATTTGATTAGTTGTAGTTTCCCAATTTTTATAATCCCATATATGGATTATTGAACCTTGACTTGGGGAATCATATACAACAATTAAATCACGATCATTGTTTGAATCAGATTTTACAACAGGATAGTAATATGAACCTATTGATGATGCTAGCATAGCTGATGAATAATACTGTGAATCACCACCAGTACCAAAAATTGTTTGACCTAAAGTGTAACCACCCATTATTGGATGATAGTTAACATAAGTTCCTTCATCTGGTGAACTGTATGTCCAATAAGTACCATAACCATTCACACCATAAGATTCTGGTGGTAATAAACCAGCCCAATTATTAAAACAAATACTGCTATCAAAGGTAAGAAGAGATCCCCCCAAGATACACCAATCTCTAACAATTGGTGAGGCAGTTTCACTGGGAACATTATCAATCATTATTAAAATATCTACATCATTTAACCCACCTGAGATTATTTCAGCATTAGTAATAACTATGGTAGAAATACCATTAGCTAAAAGACCATCATAGATTGGTACATAATTATTTGACCAACCACCATAAAAATAAGAGGGATTTTCAGTATCGGGGGAATTTAAAACTGCAACTGAGATTTCTTTAGTGGTAAAATCTTCAATTACATCTCTTACTTTATGATCCATAATAAATGGATCATTAGTGATAATTTCATCCTCATATTCAAATTGATCATTAATTTTGAAAGCAGTAATATTTGTTATAGGTAAAATTAAAAATATAATCAGTAATATGCTTGAAACAACTACCTTTCTAGTAGAAAATTCCTTATTCTTCATATCTACTCCCTTAATTTTATTTTTGGTCTAGACACTTATTAATATTTGGTAATTCAATGATTTATTTTGATTTTTTTAGGAATTAAAAAAAGAAACAGAAAAGAGCTGTTCAATATAATCTCTTCTTAGTTATATAAAGAACAATTTTTAAAAAATAAAATTAAATAGGTAATAAAAAAAAGAGAAGGGGATTTTCCCCTTATTGTTTACTTTTTGCGTTTTATGATCAGGACAATTGCAGAAACTGAAAGTAAGCCAGCTAATAATGGAAGTAAATAGAGTGGAGCAGTAGCTGAAGGCAAATCAAAAACACCAATTGTTGGGTCATGAATCATTTTATTGTTATCACCATAATTGGGGTAGGTAAGATAGATATGTGCTAATCCTTCTGCAAAGCCAGGAACATCTTCTGGAGGAAGACAAGTATCATCATCGAAATATACTGTACCAACATCAATAGTATCAATTAATACATCTGCGTCATTGTATACTTTTGCATAATTTAACCATTCATAATAGGCTACAACATCATATTGGTATTGAAAACTTTCAAAGTACATTATTCGTTTCAATTCACCATTTTCAGCTAGTGTACCATTTCTAAGTCTAACTTCGTGATCATGTTCAATTTCAGTGAGATAGCTTTGGATTGCATAACCTTGTGCGCCTTCAGAGAATACCCAATCATTTATTATAATATCAAATTTCATTTCTGATAAGGCATCTACAACTTCTGATGTATCGGGAATAGGAGTATCATAATTGTAAATATGCATAACAACATACATATCTGCATCATTTAGGAAATCAATAAGACTTAATGTAATAGTAAGTTCTGTATCTGTTAGGTCAATTGTATATTGCCAATCATTCCTGATAAGATTAAAAGATATACCTCCAAATTCTGTTCGATCATCAAGTATTGTGTCTTCACCAGTGTATTCTCTTATTTTAACTAATTGAAGTTTAAACACTTCATCAGTACTTTCTCTATCTCCATAGTACCACATTATGTGAGCTTGATTTGGTATAATTTTTATGGTCATTTTTTCGGTAGTAACTGTCACCACTTCACCATTGTTTACTTTGACGTCAATCTGATCATTTTCACCTGCTGTAAAATTTACACTTATTGGTAAGATGAACATAGCAATGAGAGTAAATCCAATTAATAATTTTTTAGCATTCATTATTACTAATTCTCCGTTTTTTAGAGAATGAGCCCATTTGTGAGTTATATTTTAAGGCACCACAACTACTCATTTTTCTCTGTATATGTATGTATATCTATGTAAATTATTAACAAGCTCCAACAATGGTTTAGTGATGGTTTAGTAAAGGTTTAGAAATCTACAAACCATTCCAATAAAGGTGATTTTTAGTCAATAAAATGAACATTGAAAAACAAAAATAAAAAGAATTAAGATATCTAATCTCGAATTTTCATTAGGAGAAGTATTAATTAAAAGAAAGTTAATTTCCTTTAATTAATAAATCAGTTATTCCAAAGAATTGTTATTTTTCAGCTTTTTCTTTTTGAGCACATAGAATGTTGTTACTGTTGTAGCAACGATAGCAATTAATGGTACAACAGAACAAATAACGGGTAAATAGTATTTTCTGAAAGCATTGCTTTTTGGATCGAGGGGATCAAAATTTCGATTAATTTCATCATAATCAGACATCCCATCTCCATCAGTATCAGAATCACATGGATTGGTTCCATAAACAAAAATTTCATCATAATCCAACAAGAGATCATTATCTGTATCATTACTATTAGGATTTGTTCCGTAGGTAAAGACCTCATCGAAATCTAATATACCATCATCATCTGTGTTATTATTATTAGGATTAGTTTCATAGATGAATATTTCTTCCCCGTCAGACAATCCATCGAAATCCGAGTCAGGATTATACATATCAGTAAAATATTCTGTTAGTTCATTATAATCATAAACACCATCTTCATCAATATCGGAATTTATTATATAAAGAACAATAGCACGTGTTATTAGTAATCCATAATCATAGGTGATTTTAAAATAACAGAATACTATATTACCAGGTTGATTTGGTCCTGTTTCACAAATCATTCTTGAAGCATTTTCATAGATTACATTATTATACTTTGTAGTAATTCCCACGCAAGAACCATTTGGTTCTATAGTAAAACAATATAACGCAGCACTATAGGAT
The DNA here is from genome assembly GCA_016840945.1 of Candidatus Gerdarchaeota archaeon. The sequence goes on along the minus strand of JAEORJ010000004.1, from coordinate 745 downwards.
CCAGGAATATCAACATCTATTGTAATATTTGCTACACAAGGAGTAGAATCATTTACATAATCTGATGAAATATTCGTTATGAAATTTTGAGGATGTGCAGGAAAGATTTTATCCTTGCCACCATAACTAATAGATTCATTAAGGGAGTTTATTTGGGCAGTAATATAATCCGAAAATAATGGAGTAGAACAATTTACCTCCCAAGCTTGTGTAGCTGTTCCATTAAAATCATAAAAATACATTGTCTCAGAACCATTTAATAAATTATAGCCAGTTGGTAATGTTAATTGTAAGGATAAATTTCTAGATTCAGTCATAAAAGTATTATCAATTACACATTTAAGAATAAACTGACCTTCAGATAAAACTGGTTGAGTTTCAATAGTAAGAGAAATATCTATTGGACGAACAATAGCTATTTTATATTCATTATTAGCCCAACAGCTTCCTAGCCATGAGCCGGGTTCAATTGACATAGCACTAAACTCACCTTGATAAATAGGATCAATAGAATATTCCCAAGGATCATGCACAAACAAAACTTTTGTCCGTTCGTCATAACCACAAATAACTCGATGATGAGTAGGATTGGTAGGAAGTGATTTAGTAATAATAATAAGAGGAACTCCAATATTGATAAAATCTCTAATATATGACCATCGTTCTTCAGGGGTTTTAGCTGATAATGATTCTATATTAGCATAATAACCAAATTTTCGAGAAGTATAATTATCATATCTTGCAG
>JAEORJ010000373.1 GCA_016840945.1 Candidatus Gerdarchaeota archaeon | reverse complement strand
TCTTATACCATCATGGGTAAAAATAACCTTGCAGACGCTAAAACAAAATTCAAAGAAGATACAACTATTTGGTCATTCGATTTTGATTTGACCAATGCTGCTAAATATGCAATATTTAATGGAACAACAGGTCATAATGATTATTTTCCATATGATGAAATACTTTTTTCATTTGACTTAGAATATACAGATGGTGGCATACTGAAGAATTACCTAATGGAAATTTCTTACACAAGAACACTAAATAATATTACTTCCTCTATTCAACAATTAGTTCATATTGTATCAGGCAGCTTGAAATCACTTACTGCTGATTTTGCCTATTTGAGTGTAATTCCAGCACTTTTTGTTATAACAATAGCTGTAAAATTTGCAGCTAATAAAAGGAGGAACAGGTGATTTACATGACGAAGAAACTAACAAATCTATTTATTATTACTACAATTACATTACTACTACTTGGTAGTAATATAAGCACTACAAAAGCTGCTGAGGTTCCTTGGAATGTTGGTGATACATTCAAATTTGGTTCTAGATTCATGATTGAAGAATTTTATATTGATTATGAACATGATGAAGTCAAACAACATTCTATAATAGATCAAATTAGTGAATATTCGATCAATATAACCAGCATCAATAATGTTACTGATACATATGAATATATGATTTATGATGTAGATGGTTCAACAGGGCCAAATCCAGCTAATTATAATGCTGATGATTTTGCCGCACAAATAACTTTAGCAAATCTTTTTTCAGGAATTGACTATGCCTGGGATTATGAACATAATGTTACTGTTTTGACATCTTTTGGTTTCACGCTACCAGCAGAGTATCTTGTTTATCCAAATTGGTCACTTATTAATTCAAAATATGATACCATTCTAAATGCATCAACAATACTTGACACGGTAGCAGATCCATATGAACCAATAATTCATAATATCACTCTAGGACAATTCTTGGATGAAGCTACATCATTTTCAATACAAGGCAAAGATACTTTAGCTAAAGCAAAAGAACTATTCACTTCCACAACCACAACATGGTCCTTTAAGTTTGATCTTTCTGGTGTAATGAAAGCTGGAGTTTTCAATGGAACTGCAGGTCACAATAATTATTATCCATACGAAAAATTAGATTTTACATTTGAAGTAAGTTGTACAGACACTGGTGTGATTAACGAGTACCATCAAAATTATCACGTAAGAGTTACAGTAGAAGATTTTCTAACTGAGGTGATTTTTCTAAATGATGTTTGGTTAGGTGGTATCGGAGAAACAGAAACTTCAAACTTTGCTTATCTCATGGTTCTTCCAGGAATCGGAATGATTGCATTATTTGTGAAATGGATTTCAAAGAAGAAGAAATAAATTTCACAAAATTTTTTTTTTTTTGTTTATATTCATAATATTATGCATAGTCAGTAATTTTTATATGATAACAGATGTACGTCTAAGTAGCATTTGGTGATGCTTTATGGGTAAAAAAATTAAGATTTTGACGTTGATCAATTTTATAGCAATAGTATTATTACTAAGTAATCTATCCGCTGCTAATGCTATTGCACCTGGATGGAATGCTGGTGATATTATTATTTGGGGAACCAGAAATATTACTCAGAGTACCGTTTATGATTTAGAAGAAAATCTAGGAGCTATTACTGATACTACAGTATTAGACGAAACAAAATTCAATATTACTGCAATAAATACTATTACCAAAGAATATGACGCTTATGAAACAGATTCATCTTCAAACGTTTTTCATAATGATTGGGATTATGCAGCAGATCTTTTTGTAAACAATGAATTAGATCTAGATGATTTCTTGGATGTAAATTACGTTTGGGATTATGAGCATAATGTTACAAAACTAGTAACTTTCAATCTTGATATAGATCCTTGGTATTTATATGAACCAGATTTTGCTGTTTTCAATGAAGGTTTTCAAGATATGTTAAATGGTACTATTCTAGTAGATACTGTAAATTGTCCATATAACTCAACTGTATACAATTTCACCTTAAGTGATGTTTTAGGTTCATTTCCTGTTTCAATTATGGGTAAAAATTCATTAGAAAAAGGTTTTAATCAATTTACTGAAACTACTGATAGCTGGAAATTTGAATTCGATTTAAGTAACTATATGACACAATCTGTTTGGAATGGTTCAATGAATATTCACTATCCATATGAAACATACAAGAAGACTTTAGATTTAGCTATAACAGAAGATGGTGTTCTCGAGAAATTCCTTTACACTGCACAAACAAAAATGGTTCGTGATGATTATTCATCTGAAACTTATGGTGAACAAAAAATAGTTCTAGGTGGCTTAAAATCAGCCTCTGCTGATTTCTCAACTTTTGCAGCAATAGGTGGCTTAGTTCTTACAGCAGCAGTAGTTACAATAGTGAAACGTAGAAAGAGATAATCACTCTTTCATTTTTTCTTTTCTTTTTTAATTTTGATTAATTTTTCTTCTTTTCAAAATCTAATAACCATTTTTTACGTTTTAATCCCCCGCCATAACCTACCAAAGATCCATTGCTACCAATTACTCTATGACAAGGAACTATAACACTAATAGGATTTTTTCCATTAGCATTCCCAACAGCTCGAACAGCTTTTTCATTCCCTATTTTTTTTGCTAGATCTTTATAAGTAATGACTTCACCAAAAGGAATTTCTAAAAGAGCATTCCATACTTTCTTTTGGAAATCTGTACCAAATAAATTTAGTTCTAGATCAAACTTCTTTCTTCTACTAGTGAAATATTCATCAAGTTGTTGCAGAGTTTTTGACATTAAAGGTAATTGACTATCAGGTAATTTTTTTGAATCTACAAAATTACATGAAATAATGCCAGAGTTAGTACAAATTATTTCCAATAATCCAATGGGGGATAAATAATATCCATAATATTTTTCAAACATGATTTTTCTTTCTCCATTCCTCTTCTAAAATATCCATAAGAATTTCATCTTGAAATTCACCATTCATGAATCGTGATCGCCTTTTTCGCCCATAAATAGTAAAACCAATTTTTTCGTACACATGAATAGCACGTTCATTATAGGGATAAACACTCAATTCAATGCGATGCAAATTAAGAAAGTTAAAACCATAATTTAATAATACAATCATAGCATCTGTTCCAAAGCCTTTATTCCAATCAACCTTATTGTAGATGAAAATACCTAGGTCAGCTGAGCGAGCTATTTTATTGATAATGTTCAAACTAGTATGACCAAGGAATTTCTTAGTATTTTTTTCTTCTATGGCAAAAAAGTACATTTTACCTTCTTGGCGAAGCTTCCAAGAATTTTTTATTAATTCCTCTCTTTCCTCTCGAGAATCTGGTGTAGCTCTCCCGCAAAATTGTCTAAACTCAAGATCATTCCAATGTTCCATCATAAGATTTACATCAGTTAATTCAAATGACCTCAATCTTACTAAATTACCTTCAAACATCTTGTAACTAACACTCCAGATAGATAATTAAGTAAAAGGAAATTTAAGACTTGTGAGTAGTAAATTTCACTTATAGAAAATTAATCATGAAAAATATTCTTAGGTAAAACAGCTCTCACACCTGGGGTAACATCAACGAATTGATTTATACGAATGTCTACAGCACAACTACAAAGAGCATAGGCTTCTTCTCGAGTTAAATTCTTCTCTTTAACCAACCAATTGATCATATCTCGTAAAGCAATTTTAGCTGCTTCATCAGCTGTCTCAGCCCAGGCAGTGGTCATGAAGTAATCCTTAGTTTCGTATTGAGGACGATCGATTTTCTTATGTTTGTTAACAATGAATTTTATAGTTACATTAGCATCAATTTCGACTGCAGTACCACAAACTTCGCCATCTCCTTGAACAGCATGAACATCACCAACACCAAAAAGAGCACCTTTAACAAAAACTGGTAGGTAGACAATTGTTCCAACAGTGCAAGCTTTACTATCCATATTTCCACCATACTCCTTTGGAATTAGTGTTCCATGGGAACCTTCAGGTGGGGCAACAATAATTGTTCCGGGAAAAGGATTGACTGGTATTTTTATCTTATTACTGAATAATGCATGACCATTTTCAATTGGTATAATCCTTGTCCAAGGTTCTGGAAATTCAGGTGCTAAAAAACCAAAGTTAGGAATGATACAGCAAGAACCTTGTTTAGCTAAATCGATTTTTTGTAAATGGACCTCCAAAGTATCACTAGGTTCAGCTCCTTCAATATAAACTGGTCCTGTTGCAGGATTGATGTGGTCCATATTGAAATTAATTGGTAGATCTTCAGGTTTTTGAATTACTTGATTGAAAGCATCTCGACATCCAAAAATAACTGTATCACCAGATTTGATTGAAAGTACAGGAGCATTTGTTCTATCAGCATTAAAAACAACATCTTTCATAAAGATATGATGGATTGTTCCTTTCGTCATTATTATTCACAGATAAATTAAATGATTTTTTCTTTTAATTTTTATCTGATATCAAAAAGAACAAAAAATAAATGACTTGTAAATAAAAAAAATGAAAATGCACAATAACTTGTGCACTTTCGCTTTAATTCCCCACGAATTTCTTTTTAAAAACCCCTAAAAATTTATTTTTCATTATATAAATGAATGCTAAACCAATTATGGGTAATAGCACTCCAAGGATATATAAGAAAATAGATTTATCAGTAGATACTTTTACCACGAAGTCTGGATCAAAGTCAACGATACCACCACTACTAGATGTTACTTTACCAGTCCAAGTAGAAACAGCGCCCATTAAACTATCACCATTCATACAATATACACGATAGGTATACGAAGTAGTTGTTGAAGGGGGATAATAAGTGAAATAGCGGTTAAATCCTGAATATATTGGTAACCATTTGGTACCAGTCCACCGATCAACATAATATTTCCAACCGGATTGATAATTACTTGGTTGATTCCATCTAAAGTCCAATTTATTTATGTAGTTTGTTAATCCTTGGAAACCAGTAGGTGCTGTAGGAATTAAATCTAGGTATGGATTACTTGATGAATCAAGTGGATCAGTTGAATAGACAACAACCTCTTGATAATCAGTATAACCATCGCCATCGGTATCAATCTTCTTAGGATCTGTTCCTTCAGTAAAAATCTCACGATAATCGTTTAATCCTTCACCATCAGTATCAGCTTTGTGTGGATCTGTACCATAAGTGAAAAGCTCCTGATAATCATCAAGAACATCACCATCGGAATCACTTAATATAGGATTGGTTTTGGATTCATATACTTCATAAAAATCATCTAAGAGATCTCCATCTGTGTCACTTTTAGTAGGATCTGTGTAGAAGTATTCATTGTAATAAGCATGATAAACTTTACCAAATATTTCAGTGTAATCATAAAACCGATCACCATCTGTATCTTTTGAATTAGGATTGGTATTATAGGTGAAAATTTCGTCATAATCATTTAAGTTATCATCATCTGAGTCACTTTTTGTAGGATCTGTATGATAGAGATTTACTTCTGAACCATCTAAAAGTCCATCGCCATCGACATCATTAATATTAGGATTATAACCATCAGTGTAAATTTCTATATAGTCTGAAAGACCATCTTCATCAGAATCAGAGCTAAAGGGATTTGTCAATTGATAGTATTCTATGTAATCATCCACTCCATCGCCATCTGTATCAGCAAGCAATGGATCACTATAAAAATAACCATTTATCGAATAAAGCGAACCTGTCCATTCTACTCCTAATGCTTCATGTTTATCTGAAAGGTGATCACTATCAGTAGAATATTGGTAGGGGTCTAATCCAGTAATGTAACCACTAGGATTTGCGAGAGGATGATTTGGTGAATAAACACCGTGATATTCATCATAATCCGATAAACCATCGCTATCTGGATCTGCTTTTGTAGGATCTGTATGAGATATTAAAACCTCTAAAGAATCTCCTAAGCCGTCTCCATCTGTATCAATTTTCCGGGGATCAGTATTATAGATAGTT
>JAEORJ010000372.1 GCA_016840945.1 Candidatus Gerdarchaeota archaeon | reverse complement strand
TATAATTTGCAGAAATCTTATTTTTATGCTTTATTTACTTTAGGTTCTATTGCTTCAATTTTTACATTAATTTTTTCATTTTTTACATTATTTAATTTAAAACCAGATTATATCTCTATCACACTCTCAATTATAGCTTTAATACTTTTAATAACAATCATTCTTATCTATTCGAAATCAGAACACAAGCTCTCAAAAAAATGGATTGCTATAGAATTCAATAAAGATCAATTAAGAGTAATTTATCCAGATAAAGGATCTTATCTTAATCGAACTGATGAAAAAATACCCGTTAGTAAAATAACTGAATTTGAACTAGGTGAAGCTAAAGGAATCAAAAAAAGTAATCTAATAATTTACTTAAAAATAAAAATGGAGAATGATATATCGTTTTATTTGGGTGAAATTTTCTATGATAACCATCTTAAAGTGAGACAAATTAAAGATAATCTAACTAATTTTCTTATAAATAATTTTCAAATACCAATAATAAATATTGATGATAAAATTAAATCAAAAAGAACGCTACAAATAGTGTCATATATAATTTATATTTTGATCTATACAGTAATTACAATTATAGCATTTATACTATCTATAATTTGTATAATTAATTTCTAAAAAGAATAATCTAAAAGCTAAGGAAAATCAATCGAGGAGAAATTAAAAACAATTAAAAATTATTAGTTTTATGTTACTGTGTAAAAATAACCGGTAGAATGTTAAATGATTTCAAATAAGATTTCACCAATATCACAAGGATCAAATAAATTTGCATTTGAACTTTACATGAAATTAATGAAAACTAAACAAAATATTTTCTTTTCACCTTTTAGTATATCCTCAGCGATTGCTATGGTTTATGCAGGTGCTAAAGAAGAAACTGCTAAACAGATTGAAGAAGTCATGCATTATACTTTTAATAAAAATCGTTTACATGTAGAATATGAAAAATTCATCAATAAATTTCTTGAAGAGAGGGAAAATCATTATTCAAAGTTTATTCTAGCAAACGCTCAATGGATACGTAAAGGAGTCAAGCTCTTGGAGAGTTATACTTTTGTAATTGAAAATAATTACAAAGGAATTCTAGTTGAGATTGATCTTAGTGATGAAGAAAAAACTAGGGAATTAATCAATGGTTGGGTAAAAGAGAAAACTGAAGGAAAAATATCTAATATAGTTGACAATATACATCCTGTTATTCAATTAATGATTACTAATGCCATTTATTTTAAAGACATGTGGCAGAAAACTTTTGATTCAACAAAAACGAAAGAAGAACCTTTCTATCTCTCAAAAACTGATAAAATACAAGTAGATTTGATGACAAAAAAGCAAAATTATCCTTTTGGAAACTATCCTACTTTTCAACAATTACAAATTCCTTACAAGGACTCTGATTTATCTTTGATTATTTTCTTACCAAGAGATACAGAAAGATTGCCTGATTTGGAAAAGAAATTAGCGAATATGAACATTGATGAATTGTTATATGATATTCAACCACAAGAAGTAGAAATCTTCATACCGAAATTTAAATTTGAGACCGAAATGAAACTCTCTGAAGAATTACAGGAAATGGGTATGAAAGAACCATTTGCTTCTAATGCTAATTTTAGTGGAATAACTGAAACGCCACTAACTATTTCAGATGTTGTTCATAAAGCGTTTATAGAAGTAAACGAAGAGGGAACAGAAGCTGCAGCTGCAACTCGAGTAGATATGGTATTAGGTTTTGGAGGAATTCCAAAGAAAGAAAAGAATATCTTTCGAGCAGACCATCCATTTCTATTTATGATCTATTCTTGGAAAACAAATCTGATACTCTTTATGGGTAGAGTATTGAATCCAAAGAATGAAGAATAAGTATTGAAAAGTGAAAAAATTCCCTCAAAAAAAAGTTTTTTAGCTTATATTGATTGAATTAATGGAGTAATATGATAAAAGCTTCTTATAAATTAATTAAAAGTACATTCATATTAATTTTATTGGGGATTTTACCTATTTTAGGATGTATGAATACTCAAAGCAAATTGCTAGAAAATGAAAATAAGCTGACAATCAAATCAGCTGTTTCAATGGATTTTAGTACTTACTTTGGTGGATCTAATGGTGATACTGGGTATGATGTTGCAGTAACCAATGATGGAAGCATTTATGTTATGGGAGAAACTTATTCAAATAATTTCCCTACTAAAAACGCTTATGATTCTACGCTTAATGGTGCATATAGTGCTGATGTTTTTGTATCGAAATTTGCTTCTAATGAAACACTTCTATGGTCCACCTATTTAGGAGGTAGTATGTTTGATCATGGTCGTGGTATTGCATTAGCAGATAATGGCGATTGTTATGTAACGGGATATACATCATCAAAAAATTTCCCAACTCAAAATGCTTCATATGACACCTTTAATGGTGAAAGTTACTATGATGCTTTTGTAACCAAATTTGCTGCAAATGGTACCCTTCTCTGGAGCTCTTATTTAGGTGGAACTAATGATGATCATGGTTATGGTATTGCTGTTGATTCTGATGGTAGTTGTTTTATTACTGGTGAGACAAAATCAAATGATTTCCCCATGATTAATGCATATAATGGTACTTATGGTGGCGATTTTGATGTCTTTGTTGCTAAATTCTCTGATAATGGTACGATTTTATGGAGCACTTTTCTTGGAGGAAAAATGGCAGATATCGGGAAAGACATTGCAGTGAGTTTAGATGGTTCTTGTTTTGTCACCGGTAGCACGGGATCAAACACGTTTCCAACTCTTAATGCTAATTACGATACTTTTGGTGGTAATTTGGATGC
>JAEORJ010000043.1 GCA_016840945.1 Candidatus Gerdarchaeota archaeon | reverse complement strand
TTTCACTCATAATTAAACCTCAAGAAAACATTTGCTTTTTATTATTGCTTCATTAAGAAACTGTTATTTTTAGCGTTTCTTTATTCTTAATTTTTACTCCTTTCAAGTTGGAAAATTAATCAAGAGTGATGCATAGGTCAATATTATTAATAATCAATTACTAGATGTAAAAATTATTGGATAAGTGATTTATACCCATGTCATGGATTGGTGGAATAGCAGGAGCTACAACAGCAGTAGTAGCAGCTGAAGTTGAGAAACAAGAAAAAATGTCTTTGGAAGAGCTAAAGAAAAGACGAAAGATGATTTATTTGATAACTATTCCTTTGTTGATACTTGGATTTATATCCTTTTCAGTGGTTTTAGTTTTGACATTCCTATAAAATATTAATTTAAATCCAATCGTTACTTTTAGTTAATTCTAAATTTTTTTACTCCCCTAATTTTTCTAATTTAATAACTATAATTGATGTTATAATAATAACTAGTTTAGGTGGTATGCTATAACCAAATACCATTTGTTAATTTTAAATGAAATTTTCTACCCTGTCAGCCAATTTCTGTAATTGTTTATTGAATCGTTGCTCAGTTAAAATTTGAATTGTTAATTTGGGTTTTAATGAATAAGCTTTCGCAAACCATTCAAAACATTCGTGGATATTTTCAGAAACACACGATAATGCCATACCGATACCAATCAAAGAAGCAAGGTTATTATGGTCTTGAATTAAAACTTCAAGGAAAATTTCAGCCGTTTTAATTAATTCATTTTTACGAATAATACCGATAAGTTCATTGCAAGCATGTAATTGATTCCAACCTTTAGCAATTAAAGCATTTAATTCTTCAGAGCTTTTCTCTTTATTACCAGATAATAAATGGAATATTTCTGGTAATTGTTGTAATATTAGGTTATTTTTAGTTGATAATTTGTCTTGATAACTAGATACCATATCAATAATTTCTTCTTGTGATAAATTGAGAATGATTGGTATATAGGTTGGATTTACATCAAAATTTATCAAACGATCAATTTTTTCATTTAGACTCAATTTCTCATTTAAGCTTCGAGATGCCCCTACAAAAATTTTCATTATTGTTGGAATGTCACCATTACCATTGTTATTATTAGTTGTTAGAAAGTCTACTAGTAAATCATCTTTTTGTTGTTCTATAATTTCAACTGGCTGGTCTATATGTTCCTCGATTTTCAATGGTTCTCTAACTGATTGCTGTGTTTTACTCGCTTTGTTTTCTTTCAATTCTTTATCTAGTAACTGTATATTGGCAATTACTTCTTTGTGAATATCATTTTTTGCCATGCTTAGAATGATATCATTCATGGTTGAAGTTAATTCAGGGTGCTCATCATATAGTTGTTCTATCTCAGGAGCTGTTTTGAATTGTTTTGACAATCTGTCGTGTACTTTCCTGTGATAAAGTATTGCTTCTTCATAATTCCCCAAGGTGACTTGGCAAGCAGCGTATCCTATCATAGCAATTATATTATCATAATCATGTGAAAATGCTTTTTTGTAGCTCTCAGAAGCTTCTAACCAATTTTCCTCGCCATATAATTGCACCTCAGCTAATTTTAACCACATTGTACCACTTCTTGGGAAAATCTCTAAAAATTCCTGAACCTTGGTTTTCGCTTTCTCATAATCTTTTAAATGGAAATAACAATCCACTATTCCACCCCAAGCATTTTCATCATCAAGCCTTTCCTCAACAACCTCTAGCAAAATATCAAGTGCTGATTTGTAATCTCCTAAGTGAATTTTATTGATGCCAATGTTTGTTTTAGCTTTCACAAAATCAGGATTTTCTTTCAAGATATCTTCGAGTATCTTTATTGATTCATCATATTTCTCTATATGATGATAACAATTAGCTAATTTAATCTTTAATTCATCCTTATCAAATGAATCTTCTTTAAGATATTGCAATGTTTTTTCAAATGCCTGTATTGCTCCTTGATAATTTCCCAATTCGTAAAGTGTTTCAGCTACAAATACCCAACCAATATCATTTTCTGGGAATTTTCTAGTAATTTCCAAAGCAATTTCAAGTGCATCTTCAATATATCCCCCTTCCCTTGCCTCACTATAGATTTGTATAATAGCTGTAATTGCTAAATGCTCATCAAGAGATTTTTTTAGTTCCTCAATTTTGTCAGCTTTCTTTCTTTTAAACACAACTTTCACCTATTATTACACTGAAGAGCATTAAGGAAAATTTAATACAGATATTATAAATTATCGGTACTTCCCTTTTTCAAGAAAATATCTGTTTTTCAACTATTAAAATAATTGTTATTTTGTTGAAAATTAATTTTTATTAAATATTTATTATTTTACTGAATTACCTAATTATTAGTGATGATTTACTGGGGATTTTTTTTCTAATATTTATCTTTTATAGATAGTACTAAAAAATCCTCAAAAGTAATATATTTAACTAGAAACGTATACAAAAATCTGCTATGGCAGATATAGGACTGATCATTTCAGCTATCATTTCAGGATTATTCTTTATCCTCTTTATGCTATTAGTTTACCAAACCATTCGAAAGAACCGCACCGCATATGTATTGACTTTTAGTTTATTGATAGGTGGTATTGGGGGTATTGTTAGCTCTTTACAATATATCATTCCAACTGCAAATAATCTTCTGCTACATCTTTCATTGATTATTTGGAGTCTTGTATACTGGATGATTTATATCTTCTTGGAAGAATTATATACAACAAAACCTGAAAGATTTCGATTAATCATAATCACAATTATTTTATTTACATCAATAGTTTATAACATACTTCATTACCTAATTCCAAGCATAACTGAATTAGGTTTAAGCGGAGCTGCAATTGACAGTTACAATGGATTTTATGCAATTATAGAGTGGAGTTGGGATATATCATATAATTTACTTGGATTGTTGATTTTTATTTTTGGAGCTTTTGTTCATTATAGATCATATAAATTCACAAAAGAAAAAATCACTCTTGTGCAGACAATATCAATGTGTATATTAGCAATTGGATTTGTAATTGGATTTATAGGTGGCGATGTTTTCGATAATGCTTTATTTTTTGATATTGGCGATGGAGTAAAAATATTGGGTATGCTAATTTTTACATTAATTTATGCTATTTTTCCAGATTTTATTTATCGCTTGCCAGTAAATGTCTATTTCATACTTATTTTTACAAAAATTGGTTTGAACATTCACATTGCACGAGTCAGGGATACTAAAGTAGATGTTTACTCTGAAGAAGAAATGGAAAAAAGATCGATTTCTGAAACCTTACTTGGTTCATTAATTACCGCCATTTCTAGTTTGTTAAATGAATCTTTAGGGAGTAAAAAAGATTTAAAGGCAATTATTGCTGAGGATAGGTCATTGGTTTTGGATAATGGAGAATTTGCTACCTGTACTATACTCTGTGATAGGCCAACTCATTTCTTAGAGAAATCATTGAGAAATCTAAGAAGATCAGTTGAACATCAATATCAAATGAAATTAGTTCAACCAGTAATTGTAAAAGAGGATTTTCAACGCGTAAGTGATCTTATTAAAAAATCATTTCCATTTCTAGAAATAGAGAAGAAATGATTTGCTTCTTCTCATATTTCTATTTGTAATCTTCACGTAGTGGATAGAACACATCAATTATTTTACATTCTGTAATTGCTTTTCCTGTATGTCCAACATTGGATGGAACAATAACAACCGTTCCGGGTTGTAATGTCTTTGTTTCTCCATTCATTGTAAATTCAAACGTTCCAGATAGAAGATTGACAACTTGTTCATGGGGATGTTGATGTTCTGGTAGTGCACTACCAGCAGTTATTGACCAATAAGCGATAGTAACATTTTCCGAATGAACGAATTTACCTCTAAAACCTGGGACAACTTCTCTTTCAGTTAGATCATCTAGATTAACATATGACATGGTTATAAAACCTCAACTAACAATCAATATCAATTAGAATTTATAACTCCTTTGACAACAAAATTGGAAAATAAATATTAGTGAAGTAATTAATAATTTGTATAGGGTGCATTATATGAAACCAATTTTTTTAGATAAAGAGGATGTAAAAAAGAAAGCTCATTATTCACCTGCTGTTGTTCATGAAAACCTCGTTTATATTTCTGGTCAATTACCATTGTTGAAAGGAGAAACAAAACCTGCATCAGATGATATTCAATATCAAACTAAAATTGTTTTAAACAAGCTTAAAACAATATTATCAGCTGCAAATAGTGCTACTGACCAAGTCCTTAAAGTCACTATTTACCTTTCAGATATTAATAATTGGGATATTGTTAATGAAGTATATGCAGAATTTTTCGGTTCACATCGACCAGCTAGAACTATAGTACCAACATCCGTTCTACACTATAATTGCCTTATAGAATTAGATGCAATTGCTTACGTTAAGTGATTTTACCCTCTCTTTATTCTTAGTTTCTAAAGCATCGAGTTTTAAGAATATGTATCTAATAGTGAATTGATGAAAATGAATGACAAAACAAGTACGATAAATTTTTCAGAAGTAAACAAATTATCTGAATTGATAGCATACCAAGAAGGTTCTGTGGTAAGTAGACAATTATTGAAGAAGAAAGAAGGTAATATCACTATTTTTGCTTTTGCTGAAGGTGAGGGATTGAGTGAACATACCACACCATTTGATGCTATGGTCTATATAATTGATGGCACTGCATTTATTACAATTGGTGGTGAAAATTTCTCAGTAGAAAAAGGAGAAATGATCATTATGCCAGCAAATGTCCCTCATGCATTATCAGCTATAAAGCAATTTAAGATGTTATTAATAATGATCAAATCAGAGTAGATTGATTATTTGGAATATTGATAAAACCACTGATATAGTGAATATCGCAGCAAATAATATTACAAATACCCATGTTTTTCTTTGGGCATAATATCCTGCTGAATTTACAACCGCATACATGCAGAGTCCACTACTAATAATGAATAGAAATGGTGCCCAAGGCAAATCTATTATCAATAGAATACCGCTGACTGTTGCTAATACACCCATGAACATTTCAGCTGTAATGTGAAAATAAATTGTAATTGGTTCATCTTTTATCTCTGGGATTTCCTTTTTAAGAATTAGCATTATCCATAATCCAATTATTGCTACACCAACAAATAATGAATAGACACCTGAAGTGTAACCTAAAGCTGTTGTTGTTACCAAAATACTCACCTGTAATTATAATATCATATTTTTAAGTGAGTAATTTTGGTAAAGAAACTACTATTAAAAATGTATCAATAGTCTAGTATGTACTTTTGGAAAGAACAAATCAATAACATCTATTTTATCTGGATCTACCTTCGCTTTTCCTTGATATTCTAATTCCTTTATTGATTGGTAACCGATAAATAATTGTGTAAATGAATTAATATCAAGCTCTAAATCTACTTCATCACTTTCTATTTTGGAAACATTTACAGCTCCTTTATTTATGCTTAATTTTACTGGTTGATTGTTCCATTCAGCATTTGGATCAACTATTTTCAAAGTAAAATTGGTATTCAAGGTTGGATTAACTTTCAAAGTTTCTAATGCTTTTACAACATCAACTATCCTATACATAACCAAAGGTTGAATTTCGATTTTTGGTTCATATTTTTCGTAGAAATTATTGAAATTAAGTTCATCATCAATTATCCGCCATCTAAATTGGCATAACTGATCAGTGTGTTGTTTTATATAATGTAAAACTGTATAGAAAGCATCTCGAGTATTTGTTATAACTTCTTTCAAATCAAGTGAAGCATCCCATTGACCTGTTGTTAGTTTTACAATTCTGGTTATAAAATAACCAACCAACTTGTTATGTGGATCATAGATTCCATAGATTTGATCCTTATCTCCATACATACGAATATCCCAATTCTTCTTATCAGGAAGTTTAACAAAATTATACTTCGAGCCAAAATCATTCCTAAAGATAGCTAATATTTCATAACTATTTTCTTTTGGAATCTCTTTAATTTTTAAAATGGTAAAGTTATCTGGAAGTAATAATTCTCTGGGATTACATCTTAATAATTTAGCTTCTGAACCTATTGCATACCCAAATTTTTCATAATAAGGGAATTTGAATGGATAAAGACCTGATATCAATATTCCATTGTCTTTCATCTGTTGTAAAGATTTCATAAATAGTTGACGTACATAACCTTTCCTTCGAAACTCCGGTTGTGTAGTTACATCTGCTACTGCTCCAGATTTATAATATTGTCCTCTGATAGCTACTTCCCAAGGGAAGTTTATCCAAGTGCTAACCAATTCATTATTTTCATAGTAACCCCAACAATACTCTAAATTATATGTTGCTTGGTATTTGTTAACTTCATTTTCAGGATCTCTGGTTCCACCCATGCCAAAGCAATAGTACATTAAGTCATCTACTTTTTTGAAATCTTTTGGTTCAATGTTTTTTATAGTCAATTGCAATACCCGCTAAAATAACTAAAAGGATAATTCTAATTCTAAATAAAACAATTTAGTTTAGTTATGATTAAAAAAATATTAAAAGATGATTTTTAATAAAAAAATAATAAAGAAATGTATTTATAAAAATTTAACTAGTTAATAACTATAAATTATTGGGGAATAATTTTGATTAAAAGAAAGAATTTACTCTTCATAATGATTTTAGTGATTCTATTAGGTGTAATACCAAATATATTGAAAATATCTGGTTTAGGAGTAAAGGTTGGAACATTAATATCATATGAACCTGGAGACGGAGATCCGCCTGTAATTGACGGTAATTTGATTGAATCTGAATGGTTGTCAACTGATAGCTTAGAGATTAGATTGTACCTTTTTAGTTCGGAAAGCACTACTTTGAACATCACCATTTATTCACTAAATACTGCAGATATTCTATATTTAGGAGCAGTTATACCAAACGCTAGCCAAGATATTAGTTCATTTATGGTCATTTTTAAAACAAATAGCTCAGAGGAATTATTCTATTTCCCTTCTGGTGAATTAGAATTTGGTGATGGGCATGATGCTAAATTTTATTGCTTTTCTTCTGATGAAATTAATGATTGCTATACAACATCTTCAGGCGATATTATTAATGATGATGTAGCTATTGGTGGAACAAATGACACCCTATGCAAGAGTACACATGATGCTACTCATTGTTTCGTTGAAATGGCTATACCATTTGATTCTGGTGATACGATTGGTTGTGATTTAGA
>JAEORJ010000042.1 GCA_016840945.1 Candidatus Gerdarchaeota archaeon | reverse complement strand
TTGACCTTTTGAAGCAAGAAGGTTATGAAGTTAAAGAAGCTTGGGATATACCTAAAGAAGACCTTCCTGGAATAATTGGTGAATACGATGCTATAGTTATTCGATCTGCTACAAAACTAAAAGGTGATCTTTTAGCTGCAGCTAAAAACCTAAAAGTTGTTGGTAGAGCAGGTATTGGTTTAGATAATGTTGATGTAAAAGTATGCGAAGAGCGTGGTGTAATTGTTAGAAACACACCAAATGCAACTACAAACACTGTAGCTGAACTTGCATTAGCTTTTATGTTTGCATTAGCTAGACCTATTGTTAAAGCAACCACAACTTTAAAAGAAGGCAAGTGGGCTAAGAAAGAACTAGAAGGCACAGAATTACTAGATAAAACTCTAGGAATGATTGGTTGTGGTAGAATAGGTTCCGCTTTAGCTCGAAAATGCCATGCATTAGGAATGAAAATCATTGGTTGCGATGTCGTAGAAATCCATGAAGCTTGTGTTGATCAATGTGATATGGATGATGTCTATGAAAATGCTGATTATATTTCATTGCATTTACCATTAACTCCAGAAACTAAACATATGGTTTCAACAAAGCAATTTTCTATGATGAAAGATGGAGTCTATATTATTAATTGTTCTCGAGGTGGAACAATTGATGAAAAGGCCCTTTATGAAGCAATTAAAAGCGGTAAGGTAGCTGGTGCAGCACTAGATGTTTGGGAAGAAGAACCAATAAATTTCGAATATTCAAAGAAATTATTGGAGCTTGAGAACGTCATTGGTAGCCCACATATAGGAGCTCAAACTGCTGAAGGTCAAGATCGCGCTGGTGTTCAAGTAGCTGAAGTAGTTATTGAGGAGCTTAAAAAACTCTAAAAATCACTAATTTTTTAAACCCAATAATGAAGCTAAAGGAAAAAAACTTTAGCTTCAATTAATATTTTTTATAATTAAAGAAGTGAAATGATTATGGTAGAAATACGACCCTTTAAAGGAATACGCTATACTGAAAAAGCTGGCAAGTTAGAAGATCTTGTTGCCCAACCTTATGACAAGATTACTCCTGAAATGCAAAAAGACTACTATGCAAAATCAGATTACCAATATAGTCGGTTAACTTTACCCATTGAAGAGAATCGCTATGAAATTGCTAAACAAAGGTTGGAGCAATGGATGAAAGATGGTTTGTTCAAAAAGGATGTTAAACCAGGTTTTTACGTTTATTTCCAAGATTTTGAAATCAAAGGTAAAAAATACACTAGAAAAGGATTTTTTGCAGCAGTAAAGTTACACCATTTCGATGAAGGTATTGTTTTACCTCATGAATGGACTCATAAAGGACCTAAAATAGATCGATTAAATATGCTTATGGCAACGCAAAAATTCCTTGAACCAGGATTTATGTTATACAATGATCCTGATAAGACTACAATCAAAATATTTGATGAAATTGCTAAAAATAAACCAGAGATGGATGTTATTGATGATTTAGGTGTTCGTAACCGTGTTTGGAAAATTGAAGATCCAGATAAGATTAAAATCATTCAAAAAGTCTTTGAAATCCCTCCTGGGCAAGTAGTAATTGCTGATGGTCATCATAGATACGAAACTGCTTGTGGTTATAGAGATGACTTAAGGAAGGAACGAAAAAGCTGGACAGAAGATGATGCAGCTAATTTCAGAATGACGTTACTTGTTCCTGTTCAAGATGAAGGTTTAATCATTTTACCAACACATCGAGTTTTGAATGGTTACAAATTTACAGATGATACTTGGAAATCAGCTAAAGAATATTTTGATGTTAAAGAAATTTCCAAAGATCAAATTGAGTCATTTATGAGCTCTCATAAAAAACATGCCTTTGTTATATATACAGAAGGAAAAGCCTATGGTTTAAAACTTAAGGATTCTAAAAGTATTGATCAATTCTTAAAAGAGAAACATGTAGTATCGTATAAAGAACTTGATGTTGTAATTGTTCGAGAAATTATTTTCAATGGAATTCTTAAAACAGTTGACCTGAAAATCGACGAGGATATTTTCTATATTCGCTGGATAAAAGACGCTTTAGCAAAGGTAGACAAAGGTGAAGCAACTATTGCTGTTATCATGAATGCTACAAAAGCATCAGAAGTTCTAGAAACATCCAAGAAGAATGAACGTATGCCACAGAAATCAACTGATTTCTATCCAAAAATGATTTCAGGATTATTAATGCAGGATATACAAGAAGGAGAAAAATTGCTGTAAAAACTTAATACAGCAAAATTTTCTTTTTTTTCGATATCTTTTTGAATGGAAAATTCTTTCTAAAACAAAATCTTATATACTAATTAATTACGAGATTCAACTATAAGAGAAATAGAAGGGAAAAGCTACATGCCCGAAGAAATCACAGATCTAAAAAAACTCGACGAAATAATTACAAAATCTATTGAATGTAGAGTTAAACGTATTGGCGATCAAGTTAAAATGAAGTTTCGAACAAAACATAAACTCTACACAATCAAGGTCTCAGTTAATGAAGCTGAAGCAATTCGTGCACGAATTACTGTACCAATTATTGATTACTAATTTGATAATGTAATTTTTATTTAAAAGTGAAAAAAAGTATTGCCAGGATTTTTCCAGGCAATCATTAACCTTATTTTGATTTATTATTGAGTTAATCCTTGAAACTTTGTTAATTGTTTTATTACATCATTTTGATCCATATCAATATTGCAATATTTACAACGAATTTTCATTAGATTAATGATTTTCACAAAATAAGCTTGTCTTTGTGGTTCTCGAGCATTGGTTATACATTTAGGATTTATACACCTTGGAAAACCTGAAATAAATTTAGGTAATTCAACAGTGAATTTGTTTACAACATTGAAATTTTTAATTTCATTAATTGTAGCATTAGGACTAATAAGGGCAATTTGATTAATTTCTTGACGTTCAAGGAATCGTTTTTCTATTTTAACAATATCTTTCTTTCCCTTACGTTTACTTGGAACATTCATAGATAAGGTTACCATTGTGCCTTCCATTCCTGTTATCCCAAGCATTTCAAGAACAATCAATGCTGCTCCAGCATTTATATGATCAATTACTGTTCCTTCTTTGATCTTTGTAACTTTTAATTCATTATTTGAAACATCTGACATTTTTCATTCACCTATTTTTCAGATTTTTCCTCCAAGAATCATATTCAATAAAGCCATTCTTACTAGCACACCATTAAACATTTGATCAAAATAGGCACAATGAGGAGTATCATCAACATCGTATGCAATTTCGTTTACCCGAGGTAATGGGTGTAAAACTGGAATTGGGCCTTTTGCCTCTTGCAATAGTTTCTTTGTTAAAACATATGCATCCTTAACTTTTTCATATTCGCTTTCTTGCGCAAAACGCTCCTTTTGTATTCTTGTCATATAAATTGCATCAACTTCTGGGATCACATCAGAAAGTGATTCAACTTCTACAAATTCAGTTTTTGCATCTAAAAGATCAGATTTTATTTCATCTCGTATTCGTAGAGTTGGTGGTGAAACAAAATAGATTTTTACACCTTTATATTTTGACAATGAATATGCTAATGAGTGGACTGTTCGACCATATTTCAAATCACCAACCATTGCTATTTTCTTATTCTCAATCGTTTTGAGTGCTTTCTTTATAGTGAATAGATCAAGTAAAGCTTGAGTTGGATGTTCCTCTGCACCGCTTCCGCCATTTATTATCGGTACATTAGAAAATTCAGCAGCTAATCTAGCAGAACCTTCCATTGGATGACGCATAACAATTATATCAGCATAATTAGCGACAGTTCTAATTGTGTCTGATAAACTCTCACCTTTTGCTGCTGAAGATGATTTTGGATCAGAAACGGAAATTACTGAGCCACCTAGCCTTTGCATTGCCGATTCAAAACTTAACCTCGTTCGAGTGCTTGGTTCCATGAAAAGTGCAGCCATAATTTTCCCATCAAGGGGTTTTTTGCCAGAATGAATAATTTTCTCCATCTTTTCAGCTTCAGCAAGTATAATGTCTAAGTCTGCTTTGTCAAGGTCTCTTATCGAGACAATACTCTTACCCAGAAATGATTTAGTAGACATTTTAGTTCAAGACTAAACTCTACATCTCATTGATAAAAGTATTACTGTTACGTTTTTATCTTACATAAATTAAGGGGACTGTGATCCGTGTGGATTGGATATAATAAAAAATAAAAGTGCGGGGTCAAGCACGACCCGGCATAGACATTGATGTGCCACCTTGCGGTGCAGCACCCATAAAGCGTCTGACATAACTACCCAGACCAATAGACGTCAGGAAATACCAACCAGTGAAGCCCATCCAAGTCATATTCTCATAATATTTCAAATTAGAAATAATAATCCATATTTCAGGAAATCTAAATGGCATCCAAGCTACAGGGATGTTAATAAAAGCTGTACGCATCAGGAAGAAAATCAAAGTAATGGGGATAAACCAGACAAGCATTGGTTTCATTTGTTGAATCATCATTTCACTTTGAATTTTCTTGATATACTCTTCACGACGCTGTACTTTTTGCCATAATTTTTTATCGGCAGTATCCATTGCTTTCTTTTTATTTTCATTATGAACTTTTATTTCCTTTTGATGACGGCTAATTTTTTCGACATCAATAAGAGCTTTTGTTAAAAGACTCATCAGTACCGCTATTAGTATATTGAATAAAATGATAAAATATGTAGATCCAGGAATATTTAGCACACCAATTTTATCAAAGATTAGTTGGAACCATTCTCCAACGGGATTTAACCAGCTTAGCCAGCCCAAAGTGATTTTCTCCTAGTATTATTATTTCTATATAAAATATTTTGGTTTATTAACCTAATAAAAGATTTCTTATTAATCAATTAATTAAACATAACCAAAAATCTTTCTAATTAATTAGTAAAAAAACCAGTTTTAATCAGGTTTTTAATACTTTTAAAGGAAAGGTAAAACTTAAAACTTCATCATAAACACAAGATTCAAAAATAGTTGTTTATCTTCACCAAATAGTGAATTATAAATCAATAATTGAGGAACAGTGAATCTCATGAAACCAAGTCAACGCTTTGCGAAGAAAGTTTGGCGCAAACCACCAAAAGAAGATTCTAAAGGTAAAACTATACCTAAGAAAACAGGAAAAACAAGATGTGCATTATGTAATGCTCATATCAATAGTGCTAAACGAAACCTTGCAAGAAGAAATTACAAACCTGCAAAAAGTACCATTAGACCTAATCGTCCATATGGTGGTTATCTTTGCACTAAGTGTTTAAGAATTCAAATAATTAAAGAAGCAAGAGCTCAAGCAACTAAGGAATAAAACTCTCTGTACTGATTCTCAGTCATATTATTCCTTAATTTTATAAACATTCTAATTTTATTATATTTCAAAGGTGTCAGATATGGATATTGAATTACCAAAAGACTTGGTGCGTAAAGAGAAATTTTTGGTTGAAGAAAAACATATAGCAGATATGCTAGGTAGCGGTAAAGTTGCTGTGTTATCTACACCATCAATGATATTAATGATGGAACACACAGCAATGAATGCAGCTCAAGAATATTTACCTGAAGGATGGATAACCGTAGGAACAAAAGTAAATATTGCACATTTACAAGCTGCTAAAAAAGGAACTGAAGTCACAGCTATTGCTAAACTAAAGGAGCAAGATCGTAAAAGATTAGTTTTTGAGGTTGAAGTAGTACTTGGTGATATAGTAATAGGCTCAGGTACTCATGAACGCTTTATTGTAAATAAAGAGAAATTCATGGAACGATTACAATAAAAAACAATAGAAAATAGGATTACCTATTTTCTTTATTTACTTTTAATTAATTTATTCTGTAGGTTGCATACCATCAATCAGTACTATAATCACAGTTAGACCGATAGGTATCAACACATAGGTAAGTAATGTCATTAAAATTACGCCTTGATTTCCAGAATCTGTAGACATTATAGCTAACACTGCTAACATTATCACAAAGAATATTGGAGCAACTACGCCAATTACAAGGAATAATTCAGCAATAACACCTAAACCTTCAATAAATTCTTTTTCTTCACGGATTTTCTCACGCATTAGTGATTTCGTTTCATTTGTTAGGTAAGCAGTGAGATCACCACCAGAGGTAACAACTGAAACCAAACCTTCTAGAAAAGCAGCATATACTTTAGATGGTGAATTTTCAGCAGCTAATTCCAATGCACTAAGTAAATCATATCCTAAAATCTCAATGTTTCGAGTAATATATTCTGCTTCTTTAGCTATTTCCAATCGTATGTTTTCATTTGCTAAAGCTAAAAATGCTTTATCAGGTGCAACACCAGCAGAAGCCATAGCTGCTAGAAATGAACTAGCAGTTGGTAATGAGGATTCTAAGGCTCGTTTTCTATTACTTGCAACATAGGAGGGATAAATGTAAAATCCTATTAACGTCATTAAAACAATTAGAATCCAAGAGATTATTGATGCAACCCAAACACTCTGATTTATACCGCCATATATAGCGTAAAAAACACCAACAGACAATGGAAAACCAATGATAAGAGCAATAAATGCTGTTAATATTGAAGTTGCTAAATACATTCTTAAACTAACTTCCATCCCAGCTTTTCTGAGAGTTAATCCAAGCTCTTTAAAACGAGGTAATAATGGTTCAAGATATTTACCAATACGTAAATAAGCTACCCTTCTATACGATTTGCTCATTATTCTTTTCCATCCTTTTAAATCATTAGTTTTCATTATTTTAAAGGTTAATGCTAATGCAATTCGGGTTATTCTAAGCCTTTTACAGCTCTATCGTAAGTTTTCTCAGGATTACTATAGTATTCCCTTACTACTGTAGCAACATCTTGCCAATGTCTGATTTTCTTTTTAACCATCCAACGCAAAATTGTTTTTCGTTTTTCAATTTCATCCCAACAATCCTGATCTGACCATCCTAGTTGATCTCTAATTCGTTCAACTATGTAAGAACGACCAAAGAAGGTGAAATTATCTTCTCGCGGATTCCATTTAAAGACAGGATTTGTTAGTAATTCATTTGTTACTGGATCCACTCCAGCTATTTCTGTGACTTCAACTGTTCTCCTCATAAATTTACCACCAAGGCGTACTTTTGCCTGCACAGCAACAATATCCAAGGAGCGCAATAAAGTTCTAGGAATATTCATTGGCTCTGATTCTAACCGGTGAATGACTGATTCAACAGAATCACCGTGAATAGTTGCCAACCCAAGGTGCCCCGTAGCCATTGATTGGAATAACATGTAAGCTTCTTCACCACGGATTTCACCTACAAGTATATAATCAGGTCTCTGTCTTAGAGCTGCCTTGAGTAGGTCAAACATAGAGATTTCTCCTCTTTTTCGACCATCCTTTTCGACTCCTCCAAAGCCTAATCTCGCGACTGATGGAATCCAATTCTCATGTGGGAGATTGATTTCTGCCGTGTCTTCAATAGAGATGATTTTTGCATCGGGTAAAATGAACATCGAAATACAATTCAATAGAGTCGTTTTCCCAGACGCTACACCACCAGCAATCATAACTGAGTGTCTATTCTCTATTGCAAACCAATAGAAAGCTCCGATGAGGGGATCTAAAGTATTAAGCATAATTAAATCACTGATAGTCATAGGATCAGATCTGAATTTACGAATAGTAAAAGTGGAACCTCTTTGGGTAACTTCCTTACCATAGGTAATATTGATACGACTACCATCAGCTAATGAAGCGTCAACGATTGGATTAGCTACACTGATATGCCTGCCAGAACGTTGAGCTAATTTGATTACAAATGAATCAAGTTCTTCAGCATCCTCAAAAATAATATTAGTGGGGATGGATTCATGTTTGCGATGCCAAACATAGATAGGTACACCAACACCATCACAAGAAATATCTTCAATCATATGATCCTTAAGCATTGGCTCAATTTTACCAAAACCAAGAAGATCTCTTTGAACATAGTATAGAATCCTATCAAAGGAATCCTCTTTTAATTTGAGGGAATAATCTTTAACGATATCGAAAACTTTTCTTCGAAGATATTCAGCTGCACGATCCTTTTCTTTAAGTAATGAGAAATCAACATCTAATTCCTCTATGAGAATTTGTTTGATTATCTTAAATTTCTCTTCTTCTTTTTGTTCTAAAGGAACTTCAACTACGATATATTGGGTTCGATTAGAAATTGGGTCTGTTTGAATTAAACAGTAGCTAAACGGAGGAATTAATGGATAAGTTTCCTCAAGAAGGGGAGCTGATTCGATAGAGGATACCGGTTTGAATTTATCTTCTTCTTGGGGGGTTTTCTCGGTCATTTTTTTTCTACACCTATCTGTATTACATTATTACTACGAGTTTATATATTAAGACTATTACGCAATAATTATTTTGAAGATATCTGTTCCTTCTGATCTTAGAAATGTTATGAAATGTTCAGTATTATAGCTATAAATAACTGGTATACCATTTCCTGCAAGATTGCTTAAGGTAACATTAGTCCAAGGAAGAGTTGTCTCATACAAGATATCAGTCAATTCAGGATCTGTAATATCACTAGCTTCGATAAACCAGTGATTGGCTCCAGGAAATACTCGGAAAGTAATCTGAAATTGATGCCCTGAGATGGCATTAGGAATATTCAGACTTTTAGTTATTGAAACTCTTGTTAATGGGTCAGTGTCTAAACCTATCTCTAAAATATTCTTAACTTCTTTAGCAACTGTATTAACTACTTCATTCAGACCAATTTCAACTGTATCTTCTAAAGTATTAATGTTTATAGCGTTAAAAGTTAACGTTACACCTGCTATGGTTAGAACACCGATAGCAATAACAGCTATATACATTACCCATTCTGAAGCCATTATAATCTCCTAAATCAGATTTTACTTATTAAAGTATTATCATTAACAATTCTTAAATCTATTCTTCGAGACTTTCAAGTTAATGCTTATCACATAGAAGCATTAATCATCAAAAAATCTTTTCATTTAAACAAATTAAGTTTTTTCATTATAAATAAGATTAACTAACCAGAAAAGACTATTTTTAAAAATAATCTCAAGATATTTCAATTTAAAAAAACCTAAAATCTTATTGCATTGGTAACACAACCAGCATAGTCTAGCATTGCTAATTTTTTTATAATTAAGCTCTTCAAATTTAGCATCACAAAAGGGATAAATAATCAATAATGAATTACTTTCTTCATTTTTCCTGTAATTACAACGCATAGACTTTGTAACACTTTGATTGAACAGATTAAATAAAAATAATAAAAGTGTCGGAAAGAATCCGACAAGAAAAAATTATTTCAATTGTTCTTTTAGTAATATTGGAACATCACTAAGAAGGCGAGCTACTTTAACACCAGCTTCTTCAAGAACTTTAATCTTAGAAGCAGCTGTTCCTTTACCACCTGAGATGATAGCCCCAGCGTGACCCATTTTTTTGCCAGGAGGAGCATTTCTACCACCTATAAAAGCCACTACTGGTTTTGTAACATGTTGTTTGATATATTCAGCGGCATGCTCTTCTTCAGTGCCACCAATTTCACCAATTAGGACAATTGCTTTTGTATTAGGATCTTTCTCAAACATTTCCAATCCTTCAACGAATCCTAAGCCATGTGATGGATCTCCACCAATGCCTATACAAGTGGTTTGCCCTAATTCACTTAAAGTGATGTTTCTAATTACTTCATATGATAATGTTCCACTTCTAGCAACTACACCAACTATTCCTGGTTTAAAGATGCTATTTGGCATAATACCAATTTTACAACCATCTGTTGACACCATACCAGGAGTGTTAGGACCAAGAATTACTATACCTTTTTCTTTTGCTTTTTTAACTGATCGAGCAGCATCCCAAACAGGTACATGTTCTGTAATACAAACGATTAATGGGATGTCATTATCAATTGCTTCATCCAAAGCTGCTTTTGTGTATTTTGCTGGGACAAAAATTACTGAAGCATCTATTTCATGCTCTTCTTTGGCTTCTTTAATAGTATTGTAAACTGGAACTCCATGTACCTTTTCACCGCCTTTTTTAGGAGTGACACCTGCAACAACTTTTGTTCCAAAATCTAACATAGCTTGTGTATGGAATGTTCCTTGATTACCAGTTATTCCTTGCACTAATACTTTTGTATCTTTATCAATTAGTATCTTCATCATTACCACACCATTTATTTTGATTTAGCAATTTCAACCGCTCTTTTGACTGCGGGTTCCATCTCAGTAAAAGCATTCATTCCTGCTTTCTCAAGTATTTCCATACCTTCTTTTTGTTTTGTTCCGACTAATCGAACAACAAAAGGCATTTCTAAGCCTAATTTATCTCGAACTTCAACAACTGCTTGAGCAACATGATCACATCTTGTGATACCACCAAAAATGTTAACTAATAACACATCAATTGGTTCTCCAGATTCTCCAACAGCTTTTACGATACTTAAAGCATTCAACACTCTTTCAGTATCAGCACCTCCTCCGACATCAAGGAAGTTCGCTGGTCTACCACCAAATTCAGTAATAAGATCAACTGTGCCCATTACTAATCCTGCTCCATTACCAATAATGCCAATATCACCATCTAAACGAACAAATGCGACATCATAGCTATTAGCTTTATCTTCTAATGGATCATCAGGAATTCTATCATCCATGAATTTCTGATAGAGTGGTTGTCTGAAAATAGCATTATCATCTATAATTACCTTTGAATCTAATGCAATGATCTTGCCACCTTCTAAAACTGCTAAGGGATTTATTTCTATTAATTGTAAATCTCGTGTATGCATTGCATTCCACATTTTCACAAGAATATCAACTAATTGATTTAGTTCTTCTCCCTTGAAACCTAAACTTTCAGCAAGTTCTTTAGCATGTTTTTCATTAAAATCAGAATCAATTGGATAGCGAACATTCTTAACCTTTTCAGGGGTTTCAGCTGCAACTGCTTCAATGTCAACTCCTCCCTCAGTACTCATAATAAAAATAATCTCACGGGAGAAGGTATCAAACATAGTGCTAATATATAATTCATTAGTAATTTTAGCAGCTTTTTCTATCAAGACATTTTGCACTTTCATGTCTTTAATTGTTCCTTTAAGGATATCAGGAGCAATTTTTTCCAAATCTGATTTGTCCTTAACAACTTTGAGTAGTCCTGCTTTGCCACGACCACCATGAAGGATTTGTCCTTTGACAACAACTGGATAACCAAGTTCTTCAGCTGCAGTAATAGCTTCATCTAAGTTACGTGCAACTTTTCCTGGGAGGGTTGGTATACCAACCTCTTTGAAAATGACTTTCCCTTCAAATTCTAATAAAAGGCCCAAAGTAATTAGACTCCTTTAATTTTAGTTTTTTAGATACTCAACATCTCTAATACTGGCATTTATTAGTTTTTACTTGAAAATTAAAATCTAATAATGTCTGTTTTAGTGGTTTCCTCATTAAATAAAAAGATTACCAAGTTAGATGCAATACTTTTATGCTATCACAAAAATTGTAATGGGGAAATATTTTTTTTCTCATTGAATTAATTCTTAGAGCAAGGTGAAATTCATATGGGATTATGTGAATTAGAAACATGTTACACAATCAGTGAATTACGCAAAAAGATGATCTATAGTAGTGACAATTTAAGACTAGGTCGTATAATTGATGTTGTATTTGATAAAAATAATAACCTCCATTCATTTATTCTTGGTGGTAGTAGATGGGAAGAACTTCGGGAACAATTAGGTTTTATTGATGACATTGATCCAGTTATCTTAGCTTCCGATATAAAAGAAATAAAAGATAAAGAAATTTTATTGAAAATTCCTAAAGATAAAATCCGTCATAAACTCGAAGATGGAGTTATCCCTGAAAAAGCTCATACTTATCGTGAATTGAAAAGAAAGAAAGTGTCCGATTTTAACAATAAGGAATTTGGTAATATCGTTAATCTAGCTTTTATTCCAAGTGGTGAAGCTGCTTTTATTATTGGTGGTAATTGGCTTGAAGAATTCGCTGAGAGAATGAGATTTACTGAAAATGTTGATTTATTATTACCACTTAATCATATTGATTCAATCGATCACTCCATAATAAAAATCACAACTGAAATCGATAAATTAGAAAAAACTGTTGATGACAAACCTCTTGATGAAGAATCAACTAAAAAATATTTGAATTCACTTAAAATAAAAGGTGAGTTGGAATTAAGATTACTTCAAAGAGTCAAACCTGAGGAATTTGTAGATCCTACAAGATTCCATTAGAATTAAAATCTGTAATTAATTATAAAAATTAATTACAATTCTCTTTTTTAGTCTTCAAACTCTTCATTTTCTTCTAATTCTTCTTCTGTAAAATCATCTGTTGAAGAATCATCCATTTCAGCAAATGGATCTGAATCATCTAATTCCTCTAAATCATCAAGCATTGTTGAAAACATATCTCTAGCGGAATTTCTATCCATAGATATAGATGATTCAAGATTTTCAAGTGTTTCAGAGTCAGCTTTACCTTCTACTCCAATAGTCTGAAGGAATTTATCAATCGATTCTGAATCTCTTGTTTCTTGTTTCTTCTCTTTAATGATTCTTTTAGTTCGCCAACCTAACTGTCTTTTTAAAACTCCAGAATCATGAGATAAACCAAAATAGTCAGAAAACATAGGGGTTGTTCGTAATTCTAAAGTTTGCTTAACTCTTGCAGCTTTTACGAAACCATTTCTAATTAAATTTTTAACATGAGCATATGATTGTTGACCTCTTACCTTAGCTACTGTAGATTGCATAACTGGCTGTTGATAAGCAATCATTGCTAATGTCCGCAATTCAGCTAATGTTAAAATTGGTTGTAAAGTAATCTCCTTAACCATTTCTCCAATGTCAGCTCTAACTTGAAAAACAAATTTTTTACCTGGTAATTCAACAATTTCGAAGCAGCTAAAGAATTGTCGATATTTTTCTTGTAAATCTCTAATTATTGAAGTAACTTCAGAAGTATCTATCGTAGTAACTTGAGCTAATTCTGTTAATTGTACTGGTCTTCCAGCTAAGTATAACGCTGCTTCCACTATTTGTTGATTCTTTAACGCTATTACTCGTTTTTCTTCATCAGTTAAGGGGAATTCTTGTTGGTCCATATGCTATTTTTAGCTATTCCTTTTATTAAATGTTCTATTATCATGATGATAACTATCATAAAAATTGAAAAAAGTAATGTAATATTCTTTATAATTATCCAACATGTTATTAGATTTAATTCTTAAATTCATTGAAATTATTGGTCACTTTTTATCAATTAAATTATAGCAAGTGACCATACATACTAATTCTTAGATTAATGGAAAGTTGATTTAAAATGAGTGATATAGAAACAAACACAATAGATAATATTTCAAATGAAACGAACACTAAAACAAATGAGTTAACAGCAACTGAAAAGAAGCAATTTAAACACTTTTTATGGTTCTTTTCTGGTCAACAGCTATCTATACTAGGTTCATCTATTGTCTCTTTCGTTTTAATTTGGTGGATTTCAGAGACGACTAATAGTGAGTTAATGTTAGGATTAGCGGCACTTGCTAGTTTAGGACCTTTTCTCATAATAGCACCTTTTTCGGGAGTTATTGCGGATCGTGCAAAAAGAAAACCATTATTAGTTTCTGTAGATACTTTCCAAGCTTTATTTACTGTTATACTAACTATTATCTTTATGATTTATTTTGTTCCTAATCCAGATGATCCTACAGCCATAGAAAACAAGACTTTGTTAGTAACTTGTGTTTTCATAACACTTGGATTACGTGGAGCAATGCAAGCATTTCATTCTCCTACTGTAAATGCAATGATCCCTTCAATGGTACCCCAGAAACACCTTGGGAGAGTAAATGGTGCAAGTTATTTGGTAGGTGGAATAATTCAAGTTGCAGGTCCCGCCTTAGGAGCAGTATTTCTTGGTGTTTTTGGTGTAAGCTTAACTATGTGGGCTGATGGAATTACTTTTGTTATTGCAGTTATTCCTTTATTATTAATTAAAATTCCAAATCCCATTATTAAAGAGAAAAAAGAAAGAACAAAATTTGTTATTCAATTTAAAGAAGGGTTACAAGTTATTAATCAAACCAAAGGTTTATTCGCTTTAATGATTGGAGCAACTTTAATCAATTTCTTCTTTTCACCGGTTAGTACTCTTTTACCTTTATTTGTAAGCAAAACTCATTTCGGTACAAAAGGTGATTATGCGTTAGTAGTAAGTCTTTTACAAGCAGGCTCTATTATTGGTGCATTATTTATGACCTTCTTTAAAGGATTTAAGAATAAAATCAAAACAATAGTGATTTGTATATCAATACTATTTATTGGTCCAATATTGCTAATAGCTGTACCACCAACATTAGGCGCGCGGTTCTGGGTGATTGGCATAATTCTATTCTTGGCTATTTTACCAAATCCTATAGCAAATGTAAGTTTTAGTCACTCAATGCAATTAATAGTTCCTAAAGAGAAATACGGAAGAGTATCCTCAGTGTTAATGTTCATGTCAATGGCAATAACTCCTATTGGCACCTTTTTATCAGGACTAATAGGTGAATATGTGGCTCATGGTATATTATTCACAGTATCAGGTGCCCTTGGCCTAGTAATTTTCATAGCTATTTACTTATTCACTCCTGCAAGATATTTAGATAAAGTTCTAAATGAAAAAATCTCTCAATCAACAAATGGTTACCAAGAAAAAGAAAGTATTGAAGATACAATCGAGATGGATAAAGTTAGCAGAGAAATTCAATTTGTAGACAAAAGAGAAGAAAAGATAACAACTGAAGGGGCATTCAAATAAATAGTATACAAAAATTAATAGCAGAGTGAATGGTAACACCAATTAGGAGAATGAAGAAGCCTAGCCCCAGACTGAGTTTTCCACAAACAAAGTTATGAAGAACATGCGACGATCTGACTCCTGCAATTTCTATTTCTTTTTCTTAAATATTTGAAGAAGGTTTTTCATCGTCCCTGAAACCTTTAATATGTGGATTAAAACTTCGCTATTATCAATAGTAG
>JAEORJ010000041.1 GCA_016840945.1 Candidatus Gerdarchaeota archaeon | reverse complement strand
TGATTCTACAATTAACATATTGCCAACAATGATTTTCGAACTATCAAGAATCATCAATGCACCATTTTGTCTGGACAAATAGTCATTTGAACAATTTACATTCAAGATTAAATTATTATCATAAATTCTTGCTGTGCTATTAATTGGGATAGCAATTTGTTGAAGTAACTCTTCATCGCCATAAGGTGGTAGAATTTCATTACTTATTAATGAGTCAAAAGTTATTTGGTTAAATTTACCTGTTATTTCGTATCCATAATTTCCAGGTTTGTCATCATAAGCAATAAATTCTAAGACCAATATTATTGGACCATTTTTTGTAAGATCAAATGTTTTGCTGATTGTTATGTTAAAATCACCAAGTCCTTCCCAAACCAATTCTTCAGAGAAGATACCTAATTCATTAAAACGGAATGTAGAATAATCCCATCCAGTAGGAGTATAAGTATTATTTATTGGTTGGTTTATTTCACCTGTTACTAAGTGAATAGATTGAAATGATAACATAGTTATAAGGAGAATTGCGCTAATAATAAAAACTACCAGTGAATATTTTGGACTGATTTTTCCACCAATTTCCTTTTTTGCTTGTTCTGTAATATTTGGCTCCTCCTTTAATGTGCTTGCTTTTTAACAAAAGTTAATTCAATCTCTTCTGTGATATCTTTTAGACTGGGGATTTGTAATCCTTCTTCGCTTTCTTTCTCAGCCATTTTCTCTAATCGTTCTTCTTCTGGTAATAAACGAGGATCTATTTCTATGGCTAATGTTGAAAGATCAGTAATCGATTTAATTGTAGTTCCATTGCCTTTTGATTTCCCTGATAATAATCCCACTTCTTTGACCTTTGCAATATATTCCTTTACTTGATCTAATTTTGGTTCGTCTTCAACAGTTATGGAATCAAGCTCTTCATCTAAAACGTCTTCAATATTTCCTTGGAAATTAATGAGAGTTGGTTCCGCGAAGGATTTTGGTGTAGCTTGTTTCAAACCACTTTGATTTCTAAATTCCTCATCAACTAATTCATCAAAATTAAGATCATAATCTTCAGGTGAAATTTCAGGTAAATCTATTTCAGCAAACAAATTTTCTGAATTATTTTTCTTCATTTGTTTAAGAGCAACATAAATTCCTCCTCCCATAAGAGCTACTAAAACAACAACAGTTATACCAATTATTGTTCCAACAGAAGAATTATTTCCAGCTTTTCCAATAGTTATCTCATCATTGAGTATTCTATCATGTATATCCATTATTTTTATAGTTAATACATGTGATTTTTCATGAGTAATATATATAGAGAATTCATATGTTGTTTCACTAAGCTTATTTACTGTCGCTCTTTCTTCGTCTATCCAAATTTCAACTGATTTGATATCATAATAGGAATCAATTTTCACAGAACCAATTATGTAATCAATATCCTTATCTCTTTTAATTGTCCAATCATAGAAATTAATTTGTGGAGCAATGGGAATAATAACAATTATTTCATTCAATGTATTGATTATAATGTTACTAGTAGTCTCCACTATTTTGACTTTAATTTCATAATTACCAATTTGTAAGGTATTTAAATTGATGTACCAAACACTTTTGTGTTCATTAAGGGTATATCCTAGAAGCATTGAGTATTCAGTAGAATTAATGATCAAGTAAACATTGCTTAATGGGTTCACCGAATAAAGCAATGCCTCAAAATATAATTTCTGACCTTGCTCGAGTAGTCTCGAATTAAGATAGTATTTCATTACTTGAGTTTTTCTCTCAAGAACATGAAGATCATCTATTTGATTAATAGAGAGGTAACTTTGATCATCCTCTGCATAAATATAAAGAATATATGTTCCTCGAACTAAATTAGCTAAAGTAACTGTATAGATCTTTCCAGTAAAGCTCATCTCATAGATTGTTCCATTTGCAGTTAACCATACAGATTTCACGCCTGAACTATCTGTTAGGATGGCTTCAACAGTAGTTGTTTCTCCTTCACAGATATAGTCATTAATAAAATAATCCCCTAAAATTGGAGGAGTATTCTCAATTATTTCGATTATCAGTTGTGTACATGATACTAAATAGACCGAATCTTCTAGAGAGATAAAGGTAATATTATATGACCCTATTTCTATTGAAATCCAACTTATTTGTCCATAACCATTGATAACATAGAAAGTGCAATTATAGATTCCATCAACAAAAAGTTGCATTGTTAAAGTTGATCCTGGAACAGCATTTGTTATTGTTATCTCGAAAATAACTTCCTCATTATCCACAGCAATAATAGTACTTGAATCAATTTGGATATTTGGAGTTATCTTTGGCGGAGCAGTAATTACTGTCATTTCCAAAAGAAGAAAATTGGTTTCATAATAATCATTGCCACTAAATACTATTTTAATAGAATGTTCTCCTAAAGCGAATGGTACCAGGATGGAAATTTCTGCAATGCCAAATGAATTTGTTGTGAATTCACCCAAGTATAACCATGAGTTACTTATCCAGATGTAAATAGACAAATCAATAAAAATTATTGGCTGACCATTAATGTTTGATACTGTTATGTAAAAAGTAGTGGTTGAATCAATAATTGCTTCGAAGTCTATTCCATAAAGTAAAACATCTGCTTTTTCCACAACAAAGGAAGTTTGTTGTGATGAAGGTCCAAAATCAATTTCTCCTAAATAAGAAACACCTATTTCATAGGTCCCCATTGGTAGAAGATTAGTAAATGAAATAGCCACATATCCTTGTGAATTGGTTAGGCTCTGTCCTAGATAGATTATAGTGCCATTTGCTAATACAATATAAAATTGAACGATCCTATCGTCTAGTGGGGTGTGGGATGTGGTTGTTAAAACAGCTTCAACAACAACTTCATCACCATAATCTGCTGTTATGAATTCTGTTATAAGATTTATATCAGAATCTTCTTCGTAAACAAGTACAGTTGCTGTAGAAGTTGCTTCATACCATTGGTTATTGCCATTAAAAGTTAGAACTAATAGATAA
The DNA here is from genome assembly GCA_016840945.1 of Candidatus Gerdarchaeota archaeon. The sequence continues at coordinate 2,516 of JAEORJ010000041.1, read as the reverse complement.
TATCCACAATCAAAATCACTTAACTGAAAGATATACTCTATCACTCCATCTTCATCTGAAGTCAAGATTTCACTCCAACCAAGGAAAGAAACCCTTACAGATAGATCAGCAATAGGTCTACCAACAGCATCAACAACTGTTGCTGATATTTTTAGAAAGCCATTATACTTTCCATAACTATTGAATAGAGTAAAATACGGTATTCCTTTTGAAACTATCAGATATGCATCACATTCAGTTTCAGTATAGTAATAATCCTCAATTACCCTACAAGTCATTAAATATTCTCCAACAGGAACATCAGGAGCAATTATCACTTTGATATAACCATAACTATCACTTGTTCCTAGATAGAACAGCCCATTTATTTCAAATTCAACATGGACATATCTTAAAGGTACCCCCCAATAATTCTTTACTTGAACGATTAGATTTGTATAAGTTCCTCTTTCACAGTAATGATCGTTGAAATAAATTACTGGAGTGCATTTTATTAAATTAATTTTAAAATACAATTCTGCAGATTCATGTTTACTATTAGCAGCTATTTCTGCTTTGCAGAAGTATAGATAATCTATCCAAGTTAGATTTTCATAATTATTGAATAATGCATATCCTGAGGCATTAGTTGAAGTATAACCCAAATTACGATAATATACATCATCTATAAATCTCCCACTTATCGATATTGCTACATTTGCAGCTGGTTTGCCATCTTCATAACATACATAGAAAATGAGATACATTTCGCTTGTGTATTGGATATCTATTTCTTCACCATTTTCTTTAAGTCCACCAGAATTCAAAATAAAGAAATCTAATCCTTTTCTATTTACATATAAATCAGCTGTTGCTTCATCTGAATAGAATAATGTTGTTGGTAAAGCTTCTGCTCGCAATGAATAAATTCCGAAAACTAATGGCATATCCTCCCAGATGATTTCAACATACCCTGAGCTATTTGATATACCATAATTAAGATAATGCCAAGTAATACCGTCATGATAGTAAAATTCGATTACAATACCTTCCCAACCAACATCAAGACTTAATGCTCGAGCAACTATTTTTGCATCATCAAAATATTCTACAGAATGATCTAACAATTCAACCTCGATATATCCTTTATCAATTATTGTATCTCCAAAACTTGAATCACCAGTATAACCTGTTTCATATTCAGCTGGGCTAAAGTAATGGGTTGCAACATAATGTCCTATAGTGATATCATCAAGAGCAAAAGCTACATCCGCATATCCTGAAACATTTGTAGTGTAATAATGAGGAATCCATTCATATGAACCATCAATTTTGTAATAGAAGATAAAATCTAAATTGGAAACAATATCGCCATCGTTGTCTTTAACCAATACAGATGTTCTGAAACTTGTCGGTTGTGCTGAACCTAGATTGTTTCTAAAATTACCATGGAAATCAATGTTTTCCCAAACTAAAAATTCTTGTTCAATCAAGATATAGGATTCTGCTGATGAATAATCATTAACTTGTGCTTTCAAAGTATAATTACCTGGAAGTTGTGTAAATTGATGATCAAGTGTAGCTATACCATTACCATTAGTTAAAGAAGAACCCAGGATTATCCAATTTTGACCATCTTCTGTTATTGAAAATGTTACCGTTTTATCTGGTGCTGGTGTTACCTCATCCTCTTTTACTGTTGCTTCTAAAGTAACGATATCTCTATATTCAGTCATTAATGGAGGAAAGGTAATCTTGAGTAGTTCACTCGTTGGTATAATTGTTCTTTCTACACTTCCATAACTTTCAGCATAAAAAGTCGAACGTTCATACCATGATACTAGACAGTGTTCACCTTGATAGGTAGCATCCCATTGAGTTGTTGCTTCTCCATTACTATTAACAGTAACATCATTAGCTATTATTGTTGTATCAGTTATTAGATAGAAATTAACATCAGTTTGAATGATTTCATAATTTTCATTCCACCACTCATAAACACCAACATCATTAGGTAGGTCACTGGCTTGTTTTAATTCAAAAAATGTATCAGATGTTGAAATGGTCGGTTCTAAAATAAAGTAATAACTTATTCCAGCATCTAATGTGAGAGGTAAACCATCTCCACAATATAAAAATGGAATATAGAGCATTTGATTGCTGACATGTGCGCTATTAGCAATATAGCCTGTAACAGTTCCATCTTTCAAACTTGCACCTGTAAGGCTTGTTTTTATTGAGTAACTAATATCTTCTCTTATTGTAGGAGTAATATCAACAGCAAAACCTTCTATTTCCAAATCAGTAGGTACAGTTATTCGTAAAGCAAATCTATTTGAATATAAATCATCAGAGGTTGGATCATTATCAATTTTATATAAATTCAAATCTAAGAAATCAATGGTACCAGAAGAAACTCCATATCCCATCGAGGTTGTTCTGCTAGATAAAGTAACGTCTGTTCCCTCTATGAGAGGATCTTCCTCTGAGATATTTAGAGTAGTATATGAAGGTGTAATCAAATCCATTGGTTGGAT
>JAEORJ010000371.1 GCA_016840945.1 Candidatus Gerdarchaeota archaeon | reverse complement strand
CAACTCCACCATTAAAACTGTCATCAAAAGCATTCAATATTGGAAAATCCGTAGAATTAACATCACCTATAACATAACTGCACCCATCAATAGAAAGAGCAATATCAGCTTCAAAACCTGAATCGGTGTCACTTCCTCCTAAGTAGGTACTATAATTTAAATCAGGATATGATAGTGTGGTATTTATCTCCAAATCTTTAGTATTTATAATCTGCCTTTTGGTAGAAACACTTATTGTTTTTGAAGAAATTATTATCAGCATTAAAAAAAGCGATATAGTCATCACTGTAACAAAATATTTCTTATATTTTTGCATATATCATCTCACCAAATCTCTATTCCTTAATATATTAAAAAAATGGCATTTAATTTTAAAAAAGTATTCTCTTTACTTACAACATTAATTATTAATTCATCTGTATTTTTTATTCATTATTTAAATGAACTTGAAAAAACTCAAACAACTGATAAACTAATAATGTTTTTATATTTGAAAATTAAATTATTTTCATTAATCATTCTTCTGAAAAGGAGTGATTAAGGGAAATACACAAAGAGAGGAAAGGATTCGTTATGATTTTTTTCTCTTAGAAATGTGGGTGTTATTTAATGATAAAAAGAAGCCAAATTTATGCACTTTTAATTATGACATTATTGGTTTACACTGATATTGTCCAACTTAATGCCTTTAGAAATTTTGATGATGAAGAAATTGATAAAGGATTTGACTTTGATTTTTTAGATAATTTATTTAAAAAAGATAAAGAATCCGAAAAAAATATTCCTATACATAATGATTATGATTATGATGATAATATATATGAGGATATTTTAGAAAGGATAATGGATTTCTATGAAATATTAGCTGACTTATCAGATTATGATGAGATAATTCCAAAAGAAGGAACCTGGGATGATATCATCAAGGATTACTTAAATGACAAAATAACTTTTGAGGATTTTATAGTAAGCATACGTGGAAGTGAATTAATTACATACGATAATATTACTATTGATGGCACAGATTATGTGGAAACAACAACAGAATTATTACTTGAATTACCAGCTGTTAATCTCACTGATGCAATAAGTAGTCTTATATATGGGAAACAAATAACAGATTATTCTATTTTAAAAATAACTGACATATATAATGAAACCAAAGACTATTATCTTGATCAATTAGTGAGTTATACTAAATATCTAATTGAAAATGGATTAATTGAAGACAATTATGATAATCTTGAAGATCTAAGAGAAGATTTAGACATATATATTTCTCAACCAGATGCAAAAATAGTTACTATAAATTATAATATTAATCAAACCACAAATAGTGTTGCTAATGAAATAATTTCTTTTGCACTATACCTTGAAGATACTGATGAATTGATTTACGATACATATGCATTCAATATCCCCAAAATACAGTTTGAAGAACAAACAACGATAGTTGAATGGAGTAATAGTATCACAGATTATGTTTATTGTTATTCAGTAAATAAATACACTTGGAGAGCGACTTATAATAGATGGAATAAAGATATACCAATAGCCACTTTTAATGTTGTTAATGAATTTGTTATTGACATGTCTGGAGATAAAAATATTCCATTTCATGAAATCATCTCTGGCGAAACGACATCATATGATAACCTTGGTAGTATTTTATTACCTTCTAGTTTTGGATGGAGATATCCACAATTAGGAACAACATTTTCAGTTAAATTACATGATTGTCCTTTTGAAGATAATGAACGTAGAAAAGTATCATGGTTTGAAACTAAACAAAACGAGGCGATAGCATCTAAATTAGATACTTCAATAGAATTAACAACAATTAGCACCACTGATGATTTAGTTGATAATGGTTTAGCAAACATAGTACCATTTACAATACCATTGACCTTTTTAGATACGAAATCCTTTTTTATCAAACAATCATCAACAAGTAAAGATGTTGCACTACCACATAGTGAAGCAAACTTATGTTTAAATAAGCTTACGATTACAAAGAATAATGATAAATCAGATATTTATGGAAAATTAGATTTTGATTTTACCTCACGTTTCTCTGTTTCAATAACTGATAGCAAAGGAAAAATTCAATCATATAATGGTCAAACAATAGCAAAAAGTCTAGGTCAAAAAATAACTTATATACGAGAACCTCAAGTGCCTAGCTATGTTTATTATTTTGATTCAGAAAAACTCACCTATGGCATTGAAAATCCATTAACAATAGAATTTACTCCTTTTGAAATAGGAAAATCCTTTGCTTATTATGCTGAAATAACAGTTTATGGCCAATATAATGATATTGGAGAATTTGATGAGATTGCTCACTTAGACGAAGAAATATTAACAAAAGATGATGAAGATCACTATACAAAAACACTTAATATTCTACCCACTGAAATTGGAAATCTTCGAATTAACATAGATATAGATTTTAGGATTGAAGCACTTACATCTTCAAGAGCAATAACAGGTGAAGTTTTATCAATGCCATATTTTAGAGAAGTTACTGATACATTTGAGGTTTTATCAGATCCCCCTGATATTAATGTACCAATATCCGATCAAGCTTTTGTTCTTTTATTGCAATTTAATGAAGAAGAAATTGATGATATATGTAATCCATATTTTTCAAATCAACAAATCTTTCGAATTGAACTAACAAATTTCGGTGCATCAGACGCATATGATTGTGTATTAATTATTAAATATCAGAGAAATCTAGGAGAATGGGGAACTTTATGTGAATTTTATCCTGGCTTTGAAAATAATGTTATTGCTATAGGTAGCACTAAAACTTACACTGAGATTGTGTTTGAAGACTCAGTACCCGATAATGAGCGCATTCTTCGATTAATTGGTGATTATGAATTAAGATATTATATCTATTACAAATTTGATGATGATAATGATGTAACACATGAGAACACACAAAGACTTGATGTAATAAATGGTGTACAAGATCCTGAAAATGATCCGTATAATTCTTTTACTGTTGGATATCTGAATGATTTGGAAGTAGATATTACAATAGACAAAACAGACGATAATTTCTGGTTAAAATACGATTTAGGAAATTATGGAGTTAATACTGTATTATCATATAATCTAAAAATGAAAATAAATAATTTCGATTTAATCTTCACTGGTCTAAAAGATTTATTTGGTGGATTTGTAAATATATTTTTGCCTACGATAGCTGGCACTGTTGGTGATTTAACTAAAGGAAGCGTTGCTTGGATAATAGCAGCATTAACAGAAGGAGGTTCTTATTTTACTAAATTATCAGGTGGTTCTGATTTATTTACTAATCTTATTGATTATACTATTAAAACGGTATATTATGGTATAATTTATGGAATTTACAGAGGTGAACGATTAGTTGATGAAGTAACAAATCCTGAACCTATAACTATATTTGATTTAAGTGGCACTAATATAATAGATGAAAATGTTGGACCATTTCCACCAAATGATTATATAGCTTCTGTTGATGATTATTGCGAAACATTTTGTAACATAATAAAATTGCTTGGTAAAGATAAAGAATGGGCTACGAAAACAATACTAGGCGACAAATATTTTGGATACAACAAAATTAAAGCTAATGATCTAGATATTGAATTTACAATAAAAGATCAATATGAAAATCCGGTTGTTGCCATTATAGATTGGGATGTATGGGAGAAATCAGCTGAAGGTGTAGATTCTTGCATCTATCAAGGAAGAACTCGAAATATTAATTCTTTAGAAGATATAATAATATTTGAAGTACGTCCAACAGGATTAGCTGCTGATAGATATAAAAGTTCAATTGATGCAAAAATGCTTGCTGAATCGTGTCTATATGCAGTAGTGTTTGAATGGATTATTGGTTCTGTTTTAACTATTGTTGCTTCTATTTTAGTATTTAGTTCTTGTGGTGCTGCAGCTCCATTGGCTGAATTTCTTATGAAGTTTGCATTTCATCTTGCGTTAAAAATAATACAAAATCTAGTAACTGCTGGAATAACTGCTATAATTAGTTTTACTCAAGCACAGCTAGCGATGAAAGATCCAGATTATAATTATTTTGAAATTGCTAAACCGATACCTTTTGACATTTTCATACCACAAGCATATACAGCAAATGAAAGCAAATTACGAACTGAAGCAATTTATCTTTCTGAGTTATATGGTTTTATTGCTGCTGCAAGAATAACAAGGTTTAGATTAGAGGCAGCAATTAATGAAAGTGCTTATGATTATATTGAGCTTCAAGCAAATGCACTGAATAACTATTCAAAAGAAATACGTCTTTTAGCACGTAAATATATCACACAAGCTTCTGTTATTGAATTTGGTGATGAATATGCTGATGAACTTGTAGATTTATTACCACAAATGATTGATAGCAATATTCCCGTTGAATATAAAGATAGCACTACAAGTTTGCCCCTACCTGAAACAGATAATCCCTATTTTGAAGAAGATGGCACTATTTATCCATCAGATAGCGAGTTGATTAATAGCGCGAATAATGAAATCAATGAGACATATTTACTATCATCTAATGATGCATCATTTTTTGAAAAAGTTGTAAATTTCTTAGAAATAAATCACTTTGCAATAGAAATGGAAAATGCTTCAGCGGTAGGTTTTGCTTTTTATAGAACTCAAGGTTCTAATGAGCTTATTGCTGATGTAACATATGATAGAATGTATAATTTATCAAATCCTTTGAGTTTAGCATCACTTAATCTAACAATGTACAATACTATAGAAAATTATGATTTAGATTTTGAAAACACTGTTAACAATTTTAGAAGTGCTATTTGGTCTTATTTCTATGAAACAAATAACACGGATTGTTTCGTTTTTTTGGAAGATGTATATAACGGTGAGTTAGTTATAAGTGCGATTCATGCTTCACAATTAGTAGTATATCCTACACCATTAGTTATTAGACCTAATGAAATTGATTCTGAAGTCTTTAACCTAGAAATAAGAAATTGCGGTCTCATAAACACAACCTTTAAACTTGAACTCATAGATTATTCAGTAAATTTAACGACTAATTTAACAACACCAATTTATGAATATATCACGAATGGTACAACCAAATTATATACAATAGAAATTCTAAATCACGAAGAATTACTAGAAGGTGAATATTATCTAACTTATAAATTATCATCTGTGGATAATGAAGAATTTAACAATATATACAATCAGACTATAAGAATAAGTCAAATTAATTTTGGAGGATATTTCCAACAATCTTCTATCTCTATTTTACCAGGTGAGTTAGGTATAATTTACTTCAATTTATCAAATATTGGCCTTATAAGTGATAACTATATTTTCAATATCACACAAATAAACAATGACTGGATTAGTTATCAACAACTAGGTACATTAGAAGCTGGTAAATCTTTGTTATATCCTTTAAATATTTACGTTCCCAAAAAATATACGAATTCTGATGGTGTGAATTATTTTATTTTGACAGTAATTTCAATAGCTGATCCTTCTTTAGTAAAAGAATATGTTTTTTCAATTGAAGTATTACCCTTTAGTGAATTTACATTCGATATAAATATCGTGAAAAATAATGTCTTTACTAATGAAATTGCTAAAATAAGCTTAACAGTATATAATCTTGGCAATGCTCCTGATTACTTTACTATTTCACTCGATGCTGATCAAAATAAATGGCTTTACGCCAATATAACTACTCCAACGATTAATCCAGGGGAGTCTTATACAGTTATTATCGAATTAACTCCTAAAGCTAACGAAGAACTTGAAGGGCAAAAGTATGGATTTGGTATTTATATTACCTCCCAAGATGACTCATTGGTTAACTTAACATTACCTTTAGTAGTTGAAGTCCTGGAATATCAAGAAATCATTCTGCAAGAAGATGGTACTGGTAGTGTATCCTGGGTTCCTTCAGCAGCTAACTATAAGACTACAAGTGGTTCAATTGAAGGCTATTATCTAATAAATAATGGTGTCAATGATTATGGAACTACACAATTATTGATCAGTCCATTTTTGGATCTATCCAACTGGAATGGCAATACCATGCTTAAAGTACGCTTTAATTTCAGAACTGCTAGCAACTACAACAGCACTCATTTCATCCTCACTTTCATTGATTCTTATGGTTACATCATTCCAATGTATGCTCCCATCAGCACAGCGTATTATAATTCATCAGCTGTTCATCATCCGGGCCAAATCTGGCTTTCAGATGAAGACTCAGGTTGGCTAACAGTGATTCTTGATGTCACTCAAGTTCTCCAACAATTTGTAGGAACTAATGACCAAGTTCGCATTGCTTGGGGTCATTATGATCCTTGGGGCAATGATGATCAAGAAAAAGATTATCTTCGTGATCTTGTCGTTTACGACACTGGTTCACTTGCTGATTGGTGGGATACTGATTGGACCTATAGACGAGAGATAATTATTGATAATTTCTCTGGTGATAGCCAATTTGATTATCAATTGCCCATTAATTTAGATAATTTCATTTATGATCAAGAAGGTTTAGTTGGTTCTTGGCATTTGAACGGTGGCTTATGTGCAACTGTAATTGATTTAAGTGGCAACGATAATTTTGGCACTATTTATGGCACTCCTAATTGGATTCCTGGTATTGAAGGTTCTTGTATAGACTTCGATGGAGATGATTATATCTATATTTCAGAAGATGACTCTTTAGATCTCAGCAGTGGTACTTTTAGTATCAGTCTTTGGATTAAACCAGATGAAGTTGTCGGTTATCGCTCTATTATAGGTCATCAAGCAGTTGATGAAGAACCAAAAGATAGATATCCATGCCTTTATCTTAATGATGTTAACTCAACTACAGGAAACATTCATTTTGGTTTTGGCGATGGTGTTAATTGGGTTAGCAATACTGCATACAATGTTCTAAATCGCGGTGCAGGTCATTGGTATTATATTGTTTATACTCTTGATAGTGTCACCGATACTGAAAAATTATTCGTAAATGGTGAATTAGTATTCTCTGGCGCTGAAGCCCATACACCAGTTAATAAGAAAGAGCTTTACATTGGCAAATGTAGTACAATCTATCAAGGATTAATTGACGAAGTTAGAATTTACAACAGACCGCTCTCAGTTGAAGAAATTGAAATCTATTTTGATATTGGTGTTAACAGATTATTAACAAACGCTAATATTAATTTGGGAATTGAATATCCTCAACAGGGATATGCTGGTTCATGGTATTTCAATGAAAATGAGGGTACTGTTGCCTATGATAAATTAGGTATATCTAATGGTATTATCACTGGTTCTACTTGGACATCAGAAGGTGTTGATGGAAGCGCATTATATTTTGACGGAGAAAATGATCATGTTGAAATCAGTCCAAATGATGCAATAAACTCGGAAGATGCTATTACAGTTAGTCTGTGGGTGAAACCACTATCAGGAAGCTTCTATCAAATGTATGTTACAAAAGACTACGCAAATCAATGGGCCATAGGTAAAACAAATGGCGCTAATACTTTCAGGTGGTACATTAAAACTATAGGTTCAGGTTGGCAATTCGTAAATGAATATTCTTTCACAAATGGTCAATGGTACTTTTTAACAATGACCTATGATAGCTCTAGTGGTAGTTGGAATAGGTATGTTAATGGTGAATTGGTTGGTTCAACTATGTGATCAGGAAATATTGCTATAGATCCAGATAATCTTAGAGTTGGTGAAGGAGTTGGTGGATCATATGATGCCACAGCAATAATTGATGAGCTAGCAATTTACTCTAGAAGCTTAACAGCAGAGGAAATCAATACTATTTACAATAGTTACCAACATTATTCAAAAGCTCCTCAGGGAAGTTATTGTTGGGCTGATCTTCGTTTCATTGATTTAAATGGTAATCTTTTAGATTATTGGGTTGAGAATGATCAATTGGTCTGGGTAGAGGTACCACTCGTTGATGAAAACTTATCAACTAGTTTTTACATGTATTATGGCAATCCTCTAGCTGACTCTTTAAGTCATTTTGATGCCAATTATCTTTTGATAAATAACCAAACATATATGATGGATGAAGAAGTCAAACCGTTCTTTGCAAAACCAAAAACATTTACTCAAATTGCTGATAGTAAATCAATAGTTAGCATTATGACAGCTAATACTTTATCATTTGAATATACTGGTTTTCTTGATGACTCAATACTTGGCAATGATACGTATATTCTGCAATTCACCGAATTACAAACTAATTATAGTCTAAGCTTAGGAATTGACTCCTTTAAAATTCCAAATGTGAATGCTTGTTGGATTTTTGAATATCAAGTAGGTTACTTTAATGGAGAAACATTTGATTATGTTGCTTCAATTGGTATGCTAGATGTCTCAAATACAAATTCTGGTTATTTTGAGGTTCGTGCTACTAATAGCACTCCAATAAGCTCGCCAGTAGACTCATTAGGTTTGGAACAAAAAGACCTTAATTTACTAATCGCTTCATCAATTTACAATATGACTTTATCAGTAACTCAAGGAGCAAGTACTTTATGCACTGGTCAATATGCGAACATTATGCAACCAATTAATGCAATTCTCATAAGATACAAACATTATACAGAACCTCAAAGTGATTCTTCAATATTGAACCTTCATTATAATACTCTCCCATTAGACTTGAAGAATGATTTTGATGGTGATGGTTTGAATAATACTATGGAAATCAATTATTATCTATCAGATCCTTGGAATATTGATTCAGATGGTGACGGTTTAATTGATGGTTATGAACCTTACAATGCAACTTATGATAACTTGCTTCACTACGATACTGATAATGATTTACTTTCAGATTTTGATGAAACCTACATTTGGGGTACCAACACTCAATTAGCTGATACAGATCAAGATGGATTATCTGATTATTGGGAGATAATGAACTATCTCAATCCATTTGAGATAAATGCAAATAGTGATTTTGATCATGACGGATTAACAAATTGGGATGAATATTTACTCAATACATTACCAGTAATTCCTGATTCTGACTATGATGGTATGCCTGATGGTTATGAAAATGGTATTGCTATCCTCAATCCGTTAATTAATGATGCATCTAATGATCCAGATAATGATGACTTAACTAATTTGGATGAATATCTACATGGAACTAATCCAAATGATAGTGACACAGATGATGATGGTTTAATAGATGGCAATGAGGTAAATACTATTGGTACAGATCCAAATAATCCTGATACTGATGGTGATGGCTTAACTGATGGATATGAATTGGATATCAGTTCAGGTGGAACACCTTCTGATCCATTAAATCCTTATGATCCATATTACATTAAACCTGCGGTGCCTATTGTTTTAGAAGTAGCTAATGAGCCAAGTCTAAATGTTTCATGGCAATCAGTGTCTTTTGCTGATTATTATGAAGTATATGTAAATTCAAATCCTATTTGTTTTGGATCTACTACAAATCTAACAATAATTATCACTGGATTAGAGTATATGACTATGTATAGCATACGTATTAGAGCTTTCACAAATGCTGGTTATTATAGTGATTATTCAAATTATGTTCAACAAACAACTTTTACTCCATTACCTAGCACACCAACTGGCCTTGCATCACCAAGTCAAACCTATAATTCAATTTATCTCACATGGGATTCTAGCCAATATGCTACTTATTATGAGATATATATAGGTGGTGAATGTATTGGCACAACAACCAATTGTTATTTCACTGCTACTGAGTTAGAGTCAGATACTTCTTACAGCTTTAGAATTTTAGCCGGCAATTCAAAAGGCGAAAGTGATTTTACCACTAATATTGTAGTTTATACTACTCCTCCTCCACCAGAGACACCAACAGGTTTAACCTCACCAAGTCAAACATCAACAACTATTGACCTTACTTGGGATGCTAGTTCAGGGGCAACTTCCTACCAAATTTATTGTGGCGCTACCCTTGTAGGTACAACCTCTTATTGTTCCTTTACTATTACAGGATTATCGCCTGATCATAGCTACTATATCTCTCTAAAAGCGCTTAACCAATATGGAAGTAGCTCTCCCACATCTATTTTGGTTTATACCACAATTGCGCCACCAGAAACACCTGCTTATGCACCTACATATTCAAATGTTGGTTCTACCACTCTTACTGTTACCATACTTCCTGTTTTAGATGCAACTTCTTATAAATTGTATAAAAATGGTGTATATTATTGTACTACAACCTCTACTACAATTTCAGTAACAGGTTTATCACCAAATACAGGTTATAATTTCAAATATACTGCTTGTAACGACGGTGGTTCATCTGGTTATAGCCCTTCATCTTCTGTAACAACAAGCACTATCGTACCAAATCCACCAAATGTTTATCCACCAACTAGTGGTACTACAAGTTCAATAACGCTTTCATGGGGAAAACCATCTAATGTCGATACAACAAGTGGTCTAAGTTATGAGATTTATATGAAAATTGGTTCAACATGGACATTAATTCGCACACAAGCACACTCAGGTGCTTTATCAGCAACTCAAGCATATACAAAAACAGGTCTTACTACAGGCGTTACTTATTACTTTAGATTTTATACTGTCTTTAATGGTGTGAAAAGTACAAGTTATTCATCAACCTCATGTATGGTATCAACAGGTGGTGGATGGGAAAGTATTGATAGCCCAGAAATCATTGGTACTATAGAAAGTGATGATAAACCTATCAATAATATATTCTATATTTTATTGGTAATCAATATCATTGGATTAATATTTGCTTTACTAAGCCTTAATAAGAGAATTCAATTAAAAAAATTAAATAATAGATGGTGTTTATAACACCATCTTTTTTATTATTTTTTCATTTTTTTTCTATCTTTTATTATTTGTAAAAAAAATTATGACCCAAAGCAATCAATGCTTTAGCTCTTTTTCTATTATCTTTTTCATCTCATTAGTTTTTTGATCATCGGAATCTATTAGTAATACTTTTTCAAAGCATTTCAAAGAATTCTCTAATTTTCTCTCACCATAGAGTAAGTTTCCAAATCTCTTAAGGTTTGATTTGTATCTATCATCTATCTCTATTGCTCGAGATAAGAAATCGAAAGCTTCTTGGAATCCTTTTGTCCAATAAAGGATGGTGGTAGTATAGGTAAAAGTTGTAGCGAACTTGTCTCTTTCGTGTTCTTCATTTCTACAATCTTCTAGGATTCCCTCGATATCCAATTGTGTTTTAGTTAAAGGTTTGAATCCGTAATGACTGCCTTTTTCTCCTAGATACAATACCTCTCCATCAGCTGTAAAGAAGAGGTCTTCTTGATACTCTTCTAATTTGTATTTTTCATGGGTATAAAGATACAAATAACCATTATTTATTACAATTGCATGATACCCCTTTACTCCATAGCAATAGAATTCATATATTCCTGTGTATTTTTCCCATGATTTTTTATTAGGACCTGGGATATCATTGGGTCCATCATTGTATTTGAAAGTAGCAGCAGCAAAATTAGTCTTCCACTTAAAACCACTTACTTTTTTGTTTTCATCAAAAATAAACTCGATCTGATGTTTTTCTTCACTTGTAAATTCTGTATGGCTTTGTGGATAAAGTATTACTTTTTTACCATAATCATCATAACAGACTAATTCTCCATCTTCTAGGATGATATTTTGCATCGGTTTTCTATAACCAAAATAAGTACCAACAAGTTTTTCTAAGTCCTTTTGATCAACTGCAAAAGATTCAGGTTTAGTTTTTTCTTTAATCATTAATTCGAGAGCTTTTCGAGCTAATTTTACTTGTTCTCCAGCATGATTGCTTGCATTAGTGAAAACGATAGCTGCGATCTTATGTTTGGGTATCCATGCATGTTGAGTCGCATATCCATAGCCACCCCCGCCATGATAAAATACTTTAGTACCATTGGTTGTATTCTCAGTAAAGATTCCTATACTATTGTTTGATTTAATACCATTCTCTTCAAACTGCGGTTTGTACATTTCATCAAAATTTTCTTTTGAAATAAGCTGTTTATAATTCACTGCTCCATCATTTAAATGCAGCATAACAAATTTTGCTTGTTCGTTAACCGAAATGTACACCCCACCAGCACCCAACATTGGTACCTGCACAACTGGAGGTTCAAAATCGCCAATTGTTCCTTTTGCAAAAGAATGTTTTTGAGCTTCACTAACATCTAAAGTTGCTGTTTTGATACCTAACGGTATGAATAATTCTTCTTTCACTACTTCGGGATAAGATTTATCCATTATTTTTCCTAAGACATAAGCTGTTAAATCAAAGCCAATATTTGCATAAGCATATTCTGATCCAACTGGACTTCTCAACCATGTATTAGCTATACTGGCAATATGTTCTTCATACGTGCATGGAGTGCTATCATAATTATTACCTAAGGGTGCTTCATGAGTGAAACCTGCAGTATGACTCATCATTCTTCGAAAAGTGATTTTTTCAATTTCCTTATCTTTATCACCAAATTTGGTATTCAAAGTAAACTCTGGATAATATTTCCTAATAGGATCATCAAGATTAATTAATCCCCGACTAGCTAGAATCATAAAAGTTGTAGCACAAACGGTTTTACCCATTGATTGGGTGCTGAAAAGTGTATCAGCAGTTACCTTCTCTGTATCGGAATTATCGGTAAAACCAAAACCTTCTGACCAGATAATTTTATCAGTATCTACTAGGGCTATAGCTAATCCTTTGATTTTTTCTTTTTCCATAACTTCCTTAATTTCTTCTTTAAGTTCATTGATAATATCTTCATAATTTATTGATATCATTTTTTCACTTCCCAAAAATAATCTTAATTTCATATGCATTGCATTTTTCTTAGAAGGAAAAAGGGAGAAATTAAGCACCGATTATTAGTGCTGCTTTGAATCTAATCTGTTCTTTTTCCTTTTTGATTTTCTTTTGAATTTCTTTTTTATAGTTCATTTTTTTGTCATTCTCCGAGTTTTGTTCTTGAATAAACTACTATCTTTTGTATATATAAAGCGGATTCACTTTTTTAGCACTCAAAACGAGGTCACAAAATGTGACCTAAGATTACTCTAGCATTTTGAAAAATCAACTGCATTCGCTTTTTTTATAGAGGAAATCCTTAATAATTCTGTGAGAATCCCAATGTTATGAAATCTGATGATGAAATTGTCAAGGGATTGCTCCTCTCATTAAGGAGAGATTTCAAGATAAATGAAGATGTTATTGCTTCTTTTAATAAAATAGGTTCAAAAGCAATACCATTTTTAATTGATAGTTTTAAAATTGATGATTTTGCATTTCAATTAAAAATAATTGAGATTTTAGGAAGAATGGGTGCTGTTGGTTCCCTCGGTTTAATTGAGCTTTTAAATTTAGCAAACCTGAAAACAAGAACCACTATCCTTAAAACAATTGCTGAAATGGATGAACGAGTAAAAGAAGCTAGTAATTTACTAATCGATAAAATGATTAGCATCCTGGGGCAGGAGTATTTGCCCTTCACTAATGAAGAGGATTTTGCTAACACTATAGACCTTCTTTTTTCATACAGAGATAGATTTGTTAAAACACTCCTTAGTTTTACTAACATTAGTAGGAATATGGAGTTTATAGAAGATATTACTTATTTAGTCTTTTATCTTTATTTAAGAAAAATAACTACTCCTGAAATAAAAACTGATTTACTTTCTATCATCTTGAAATTAAAAGAGAATAAAGAAATTTTTTCAAAAGAGATTAAGCTTTTGTTTACAAAAGTATTCCAAATAGATTATCAAGTACCAAAGATTCTTACTTTTAATATTGAAAAAATAACATGTAAATGTGAAAGGAACATAACAAGTAGAATTATACCTATAGTTGAGGAATATTTATCACAAGATTTACTAAAAAATTGCAAACGAGGTTTCTTTTTAAGTAACTACCATTCAAATGAGATTAATACTATAGCAAATTACTCATTCTTTCTAGAAATGTTACTATTATTTACTGACGAGCAATTTGCTTTATTATCATCTATTAGAGATTTTGAAGCTGTTAAAAAGAGCATTACATCAATGCAACAAGATCTTGCTTCTGATTTAAGAAATGTTGAATATACTTTTGATACTATTGATAATATTTTGGAACTTAAAACCAAGATCAAGCAAGAAGTCAAAAGAATAGATGTAAGTGGTCAAAAATTACACAAAGTTGATCTTCAATTGCTAAAATCATGTGTTAAATTAAGAGAGTTGTTTTTACGAGATACTCAGTTAACGGAAATAAATCTAGAACCATTGCAAAATTACCCGGATCTGGAAACATTAGATTTAGCTTTTAACAAATTATCTAAGATTAATTTGGATCCATTAAAGAGCTGTTCAAGATTAAAATGGTTAAATTTAAGTGGGAATCAACTATCAACCATTGACTTAACACCTTTACAAAACAATCTAAATCTGATTGAATTAAATCTAAATGATAATAAAATAAAAATAATAGACCTTAGCCCTTTAGAAACTTGTCAGAATTTAGAATTTTTAGAGCTTGATGATGATATTGAATTAATATGGAATAAACTATCTATACCAGAAGAATCATCTCTTCCTCAAGGTCTTAGAGATTACTATCCTGATATTAAACTAGCAAAATGATTTGGATAAGTTGATTTATTAGAATATTTTTCGAATATCATGCTCTTTTACTAAAGTGTTCATTTCATCAACAGTTGGAATAGTGTTGAATCTATCAGCTGCATCTAAGATTTTAGGTAATAGTTGCATATCTCCAGCAGTTATCATAAAACTATTTTTTAACCCTAGAACCCAATGTACCGATTTATCAATTGCTTTTTGATCTACTAATGGTTCATAGAAATATGTATTATATGTTCTTTCATTATTATTTTCCCAAGGTTTTTTAGCAATTGCTTTAATTGTTTGTACAGCAATATTTTGTTTTTGACAGTACTTTAGTAGTTCTTTGAAATCTCTAGCATATTTGATATCTTGCATTTGTATATAATTATATGTTAATAATACTGAATCAAAATTGAAACGCTCTAAACTTTGCATATGCATTATTGGTGTTTTGGTAGTATGTCCTGTTACCCCTAAAAATCGAACCAACCCTTCATCACGTGCTTTAATTAACGCTTTTAGCGCTCCATTAGTACCCATAACTTTTTCCCACCCAACAGGATTTGTTAAGCCATGTAATTGAAGAAGATCTATTTGGTCTACTCTTAATAGTTCTAATGAATGTTGAATTGTTTTCCATGCTGCCTCAAAGCTTCTGTTTCGAACCTTAGTTGCTAGAAAAAAATTCTCACGGTGGTTTTCCATCCATGATCCAATTCTTTCCTCAGCTTTACCATATATTGGTGCAACATCAATATGATTGATACCATATTTTAATAATAATTCCAGAATAATGTCAGCTTCTTGTTGTGTAGCATTACTTAAAGCATAACCACCAAAAATGATTCTAGTGCTTTTATGACCTGTTTTCCCAAATGCTAATTTTGGTATCATTTAATTCCCCTCATAGGATATAATTCCAAATTAACCTATAGTTAGAAGACTGTTATTGAATAGCTCCTTTTTCAACTATCATGGAATTCTCTTTTTAATATTACCAAAAGTCTAGGTGGGACTTTACGCTTAAAATAAAAAACTACAGATTTTTGTGAATTTTTAAAACCTATCTTCTATTTAACATCATATCAAACTTTTAGGTTCAAAAAAATGCCAATTCATCACAAAACCATTCTTAGTACTACTCTAGTAATTTGTTTAATTGGATTGATTGAAATTGCACCGTACTATTCTGTTAATGCTGTTTCGAGTAATTCACCATCTTCAAGATATGGTCATAAAATGGTTTATGATTCAAAAAACAATGTGACTATTTTATTTGGTGGGGATACTCTAAATAATGTTAACTTGAATCTAAAATCAACCTGGAAATACTCAAGTCAAACTAACACTTGGTTTGAAATATCAAATCCTATAGCTCCAAGTGCACGTATTTGTCATAACCTTGTCTATAATTTAGAATCAGGTAAAATATTGTTATTTGGTGGTATGGAGATTTCAAGTTATTCTCGATTAAATGATATGTGGGAATTCGATTCTCTTACTAATAATTGGACCGAATTACATCCAGCTAATACCCCTTCTGCAAGAAGTCATCATGCTATGCTTTATGACTTACAATTTAATGTAGTAGTATTATTTGGAGGTTATTTAGCTAATGATCAGTTATCTAGCGAAACTTGGATTTACAATTGTTCAAGTAGTGAATGGTATCAAATCTCTCCAATCCTGCACCCCACAAAACGCTATGGTCATGTTTTTGTATATGATGAATTTAACAAGTTAGGTGTTTTTTTTGGTGGTCGCGATGTTGGTTTAATGTCTGAAACATGGTTTTTCAATACTTCTACTTTAAATTGGTATGAACAAAATCCAGTAGTAAATCCTTTACAAAGATATCTCTTTGATATGGTCTATAATCCAAATGAAATGAATTTTGTATTATTTGGCGGAGATAATGAACAAAGTATTGATCGAGCTCTTGATGATACTTGGATTTTTAATACAAATGACATTTCGTGGGCAGAGAAATTTACTTCTCAAACTCCAAAGGCAAGGAACAACCATGCAATGGTTTTTGATAAATACCTTAATAAAACATTATTATTTGGTGGATTGGGTGAGGATTACACTAAAACTTATGGCGATTTTTGGTCATATGATTCATTAAATAACGAATGGACTCAAATTTCAATAATCGGTCAATTATTATGGTGGCCTATAGCTCTTAGTGTTAGTGGTGCTTTTGCTATAATAGTAATCGTACTTGCTGTACTTCTTGTGAGGAGAAAGAAAAGAACTTAGAAGTTTTATCTCAATTATAGGATTTTTTCTACTAAAGTTTTATATTTTTTAATAACACAACTCACTATAATTGAGGTAATTTTATGACAAATATAATACTAAGATTCATTTGGGTAATATTTATTGGCTCATGGTTGATGCCTATCTTTTACTTCTTTGGATTTTTATTTATGGCACTGATTTTTACAGCACCAATTGGTCTTTGGTTTTTTGATAGAATAGGGTATATCTTTTCGCTTTATGAGGATCCAACTAAAGAGAAGATTACTTTCTCACGTACAGTAGGTGGATTACTATGGTTCTATTTTGTTGGTTGGTGGGCAGGTTTCCTCGTAATAGCTTTAGCTGAAGCATGTATCGGCACAATAATTGGCATCCCACTTGGTTGGTGGTTAATTAATAGACTAGATAAAGTTGTTATACTAAGCTAATTTTTTTTAGCTTTTTTTTATTTTTTCTTTAAAATTTCATATAATACAACATTAACATTATTTCTCTTTTCACATTGTTCGCACAGTGAATTTTCGCCACAATTGTATTGAGCAATACCTAATTCTATTAATTGGTCTTTAAAACTTTTAAATATTGAATATTCTCCTGTGAATTGTTTTAGCTTAGAACCAAATTCTTGATGAAACATTTTAGCAATTACTTTCAATTTTGTACTAATGCTATTTTCATGATCTGTTGTGTCTGAAATTGCTACAAATAATAAATCATTTTTTTTCAAAAAACCTGCTGTTGCAGATTTAAATTTAATAAATTGAAGTATGCCTTGATCAAATTCTGATGAGAAGCTCATAATAGCTTCAAAAAATGCTGATAATAACATCGGATCTTTGTTTAATTTATGGCACTCACCAAAATATTCATTGAAAATTGCAGTGCCATCTTTTATAACTATTAAATTTTGTATCATAACAAATCAATCTATAAAGTAATTATAAATTTAAACGGGTAATAATGTAGTTTACTTATTTTTATTTTAGTTTACTGTCTTTATTAATACTTGTTTTTTATTGATTATAAATTGAGATATATCTTAGTATATAAAAAACATAATAATTATGATTCTAAGAGAAATATTGGTGTGTTTAATGACTGAAAGTAATTTTCCAAATATGCTAGAAGAACAATTAACCTCTGATATAACACAATCATACTATTATTTACCGGGAAATTGTGATTTAACCTTAGTTTATATTCATGGTTTAGGTTCTTCCAAAGACGATAGTTTTTTTTTATTTAACAATCAATTATTTCATGAATATACCAAGTTAGCGGTTGATTTAATTGGGCATGGTGATTCTTCAAAACCAGTAGATTTCTCCTATACTATGGCTGACCAAGCAAAGATTATATTACTATTATTAAACAAATTAAATATCAGCAAAAATATTATTTTAATATCACATTCTATGGGAGGACCTATTGCTGTTACATTAGCAGAGCTATTAAGTAAAAGGGTTATAGGACTAATTTATGCAGAAGGTAATTTAGATGCAGAGGATTGTACTTTCTCAAAATTAGCAATTGAATCATATTCATTGTCAGAATGGGAGGCAAGGGGTTTTGATCATTATTTGAAATTATTTCTAAAAGATCCTGAAAATCTTGAATATGCTAAAACCTATAAAAAAGCTGGTCCTCGACCTTTTTATCTTTCTGCACAAGACTTAGTTCAAGTTTCAGTTACAGATAATTTGATTTCAAGAATTGAACAATTAAATATCCCAGTCTTGGCTATTTATGGAGATAAGAATAAAGGGAAATTCAGTTCTGAGCGTAAATTAGCTATGAACTTTCCAATTGTTTTTATCCCAAATGCTGGTCATGCAATGATGTATGATGATCCTAATGCTTTTTCAAAAGTTACTAGTGATTTCATCCAACAAATAAGGCCTAAAAAATAAATTAGAAATAAATAATATAATTGAGAATCATTCTTCTAATCCTTCAAAATCAAAGAATTGCTCTTTCATCTCATCAATTATAGGAATAATTCCTTCTGGATGTAATTTCTGATTGCATTTAGCACACATACCAAGTGCTTTCAACCATTCGTAAAAATGTACGAGATGGGCAGTAGCACCACAGAGGCTACATTTACCAATAATGTCTCCTAAGAGAATCGGAAAATTACAGACGAAACATTCCATTATTTCCCTGCCACAAGAAGTGCATTTGTTGGCATTTATATCGATTTGGCCTTCACAGAAGTAGCATTTATAATATTTAGAAGTATCAAGTACACCATTAGGGAGTGAACGTTCATCAATAAAATATTCTATAAATTGCAAATGTTCAGAAGCAACTTTCTCTGCAGGAAACTCTATTTTCTCAACAATAAAATCATATTTAACGCTTAGTTCTTGAGCTAATTCTAATGCTGCAGTTTGCTTATCTTCAGAAGCTTTTTCACCAGTAAAATTATAGATTTTTTGATCTAGATTGGATACTATTACAAGAGCAGATTCATTCTCAAGTATCCTTGGACGAGGGGTGATACGTTTAATTAGTCCACTATTTTCCACTAGGTAATATTCTGCAAGGTTTATTCGTATTATATTGCTGTAATTTCTAATCAACCTTTTCTCACCTTAAATCTGGTTCAATACTTCATTAGTAAAATAACTAACCAACATAAAAACTCTACTAACAACCTTATTAGAATTTGTGGTAGTTCGACTAGTTCTTATGACTCCTGAATAAATTTTTTAATTACTTATTTTGAAAAACCAAACAATAACTATGACTATAACCATAACCAAAGGTTCCTTCTATACGCCATGGTTCAGAGTGACCATCAACTTTGTCATTCTCTCGAGATTCCCAAATAATTACTATTTCACCTACAAAATGAAGTATTTCTGAAAGTGATCCAGCAACATCCCAAGCTAATGTTGTTATCATTCCTTTTTCATTTTTTAAATTAGCAATATCAAGGACAATGTAAGCATCAGGTTTCAATATTTGCTTAATTTGATTGAAGATAGTTTGATAGTCTTGAAGATATTGTTGATAGTTACCTTCAGTCTGATATCCTGAGAACGGATTTTCTATATCATCATTACTGGTAAAAGGTGGTGAACAAAAACAAAAATCACATACTGGGATCTTATAATTTGATAATTTCATAGAATCTCCAAGGATAATATTCTCTTTATGTTTTAGATTTTTTTTAATAAAATCAAATCTATCTTTAATGATTTCAATACCAAAAGGGATGCGTTCTTTTTCTTCAGCAACAAATAGTGTTGTCCCTAGACCAGCGAAGGGATCTAAGATTCTATCCCCTTTTTTAGTATGCTCTTCAATAAAATAGCCTACTAGGTTTTGAGAAGAACGATTATCATCACTTTGGAATTTCTCGGGTAATATGGTATTTTTTTGTTTTGGAAGTATTAGATAGCTTTTCATCGGTAGTTCTAAGATTATTTTCAAATGCAAAAATCTTTCTGAATAAAGTAAATTTCCTATATTGTTGGATTTAATTAGGAATTCCATAGTAATCAACATGGGCGTTATTTATTTACCATTCTTCTTTAATGGGTGATGAGTTCTTGTTAAATAAAGAAAATAAAAACAATCTATTTTGAAATACGAATATAAGGAAACAATTCCTGATGTTTCTTTAATTTTTATGCTGTTGATTTCAACAACACTTTTGAAAGGTGCAACAATAAACATTCTCAACAACTGGTTCTAGTGAAAGGATTAGACATATAGATTTCATTAAAAGTTTAATTTCTCCTGGAGCTGTTGATACGAATAGCAACTCAAATTTATCATATATTTTTCTAGTATTTATTGCTATATCTCTTTTAAATTCCAATTATAAAAAAAATCGCTGTTAAATACCTAAATTAAGATTGTTTTTCAGCAAATTTTTTT
>JAEORJ010000040.1 GCA_016840945.1 Candidatus Gerdarchaeota archaeon | reverse complement strand
GAAATAGTTTGTGCCTTACTGTCAGGACCAACTAAATCATAAAAACCGCCATCTAGAATCATAGATAATACTTTTTCAGGATAATTAGCGGTAATACTAATAGCTACATCAGCACCTAATGAACTCCCAATGATATGAGCTTGTTTAACGTCTAAAGCATTCATTAATTCAAAAATATCCTTAGCCATATCATCAATGTGATAATTTGTTTCAGGTTTCTCTGAATGACCATGCCCTCTTAAATCAGCAGCAATAATTCGATAGTCGTTTTGAAAATAAGGGATGACACCATTCCACACAGCTAGTGTAGATCCACCGTAGTGAAGAAAAACTATTGTATCTTTATCATCATTCTTTATATCTAAATATCGAATAGTTATTCCATTAACCTTGATTTTTTTGGTTTCCATTTCAATCAAAATAAAGATTTGAACAATTTATAAAAGGATTATATCTACTCTTAATTAATTGTCAAAAAGTATCGTAGAATTATTATTGCATCTCTTTAATCTCTTAAATAGGGTTATAAAAAAAGGAATAAAATACTCATAAGAGTATTTAGTTGAAGCATTAGTTTATTGTTTTCTCTTTTTCCAGGCTCGAATTGAGCTAAATAGTAGTATTGAGCTAATAAATGATCCAATGATTAGAAGTGTATTTAGTGTATAAGTGGTTCTTGTTAAGTTAATGTAACAATAATCCCTTGATTCATCTGATTCAAGTATTTGACTGTAATAGGTTTGTGAGGTATCGTCATAGAACATAACGAAAAATTCTGTTGAATTATCACTTTTCAAATCGAAATCATGACCATTAGTATCACCTGAATTTTGAGGTGCTCTGAATTCAACGTTGTAATAAGTTCCATCATGAACTGAATAACATGAAAAATCAAGTGTACCACTATTTGAAATGTCATCAGCACCATATAAATCCACACCATTAGTGGATCTATCAATTAATGCGTTAGATTGTAGATTGATAACTTTCTGATCATTGCCTGTTGTAAATCGCCAAGGCAGACCTACTTCCATCAAATATGTTGTTTGACCATTTTTGAATGTTATATATAAAATATCATCACTTGCAGTTGTAGGGATTTTCAAGCCAATAGAGATGGTTTCATCAGTATCATTATAGATTGATTTGAAAATTACATCAATATAGTCAAGTTGATTCGACATATTATAAAGTCTAAGATTCTTGGGGGTACTAGTCCAAGGAGAATCATCAATATTACCATCAATTACTGGTGTATCACTTTCTTTTGAATAATAAGGTATGTAAGAAACACCCTTAGCCATTTGAGCTGGTAAAAAACAAATAATACTTAAAACAATAATAAATCGCATTTTTTTAAATGTAAGTCTCAAATAACTTACCCTCCGAGTTTCTATACTCTTTATTTCTTATAAAAAGTTCGAATCTACAATAAAAGAATGAAATACCCAATATGGGATAGTTTCATACCTATTTCATAGCTAATACTTGATACCATTTTTTAATTGAGTTATCTTTCCATTCTTGTCTACGTGGCTCATAATATTCCAATTGATTCACTTTTTCGATGATATTTGCTTCAGAAAATCCCTGGGTGATTAATTTACGTATTAATACAACAGCTTTCTCGAGATAATCTAACCATTCCTTAACTTCTACTTTCGTACAAACAGGACCATGACCAGGAATGAAATACTCAACATCCAATGTGAGATACTCCCTTAAGGCATCAATCCATTTTTGCGGATTAGCAGATTCATCGCCAGCCCAGGGGAACATATTAACAAATAGATTATCACCAGCAGCTAATGCCTTTGCTGCAGGAAAATAAACATAGGATGATCCAGCTGTATGCCCACCAGTGTTTTTGTGGATGATTTTCGTGTCATAATCTTCTAATTCATTCTTAAACTCAAAAGTTTTAGTGGGTAAAATGATCTCTAAGCCTTCCAAAGAAGAAGGATCTTCAACGTTCTTAATCATTTCAGCTAATTTCTCAGGAGTCCATTGAGTTTTTAGGCTATTTACCATACGATTTCTAGTATCTTTGTGGGAAATGATTTCGCAATCTTTGAAGACCATATTACCATAAATATGATCACCGTGTACGTGGGTGATTAGGAGTTTAGTGGTTTTTTTACCCGTTTCTTTTTCTAATTTCTCTCTAAATTTCTTGACTTTTGGAATATTCATTCCTGAGTCAATGAATATTATTTGAGATGGTAATTCAAAAGCACAAACATTCCCTCGAGTGCTTCCATCAGTTATTGCATATACATGTTCAGTTACTTTTTCATAAGACATATCTCTATTCCTCAGAATTTAGTCGGTAAGTTTAGAATTCTATCTAAGAGTATCTTTTGAATTATATAATTGTTATTGTTGAAAATTTGAAAGAAGAATTATTTCTCACCTTCAATCCAAACAGCATAAAATCTCTTGAGAGTGGAATTCTTTAACATAACATCATGATCAATTGTTTCGTCAATAGCAATATAGTCAAAATTGTAGCATTGTTTCAAAATTTCATCCTTTGATAAGCATTTGTTATGTAAATCAATCATTGTTTTCTTCATATTTTTATAGAATTCTAGATTCTTTTTGACCTCTTCCTTATCACAAGGCAGGCCATGTCCTGGCATTATAAATCCGACATCCAAAGCTAAATATTCCTCTAAAGCATCAATCCACATATCGCCATTACTAGAATCATCTCCCCCATAAGGGTAATATCCTGCAAATAAATTATCACCAGCAAAAAGAACTTTTAGCTCTGGTGAGTAGATGTATGCAGAGCATGCAGAATGTCCACCTGTCACTTTGAATGTTATACTCACATCATCATCTCTTATTGTAATTTCATCATTAACAATTTCATTTGGTAAAGTAAAATCTAAGCCGTCTAGAGCATGAGGGTCACTAAATCGACTTTTCAAACGTTCATACAATTCAGGTGTTAATGCTTCCTTATCAGCTTTTATCTCATTATAGACATTTTGATGAGCAATGATACGACAATCAGAGAATAAGTGATTTGCTAGATAATGATCACCGTGACGATGTGTAATAAATAAAATCTCGAATTTTTTTCCTGTTTTCTTTTCTACTTTCTCTTTGAATGCTTTTATTTTAGGAATATTTGTCCCAGTATCAATCATAACAAGTTTATTTGGAAGTACAATTGCGCCTACAACTGCATCATAAAAATCTTCATCAATTTCAACATAGATATTATCATTTACTTGTTCAAAACCCATTTTTATCACGTTTTATTCTCATCCTTATTAATTAGTAGTTAGTATAAGTCTTACTAGTCTTGAAAAAATGAGAATACTTTCGCCTATCTCTCCCTACATAGAGTACTTATCTTTAAACTGTCACTAATATTATTGGTGATTATCATGGCCACCATAGTAAAAGTTGACTTCCAAT
This sequence comes from Candidatus Gerdarchaeota archaeon, assembly GCA_016840945.1. The sequence continues at coordinate 26,785 of JAEORJ010000040.1, read as the reverse complement.
GTCCAAACTGTCACAAACAACCATTAATTAAAATCGATAAAATGTTACGATGTACTTGTGGTTGGTGGACAATTGCAGATGATGATGAGGAAGTTTCTGTTAACAATCTGAATCCTTTAACCATTTTAGCTTCCTAATTTATTTTTACTCTTTTTCATATTACTTGTTTCAATTTAATATAGAATATTTTATATAGTAAAAATCCAACAATTTGTTATTCCGATAACTTTAAGTGTAAGTGTGGTTGTTTAATAAGTTTTAACGAACACTTACATTGTTAGGAGAAATCATAACATTTAAAGAGTAAATCGATTGTCAAATCGAAATCTCACAGCATGAGGTGAAGCAAAATGGAATTTTGCGATAAATGCGGAAGTCTTATGAAACCCGTTAGAGAAGATAAAGGCAGTTATTTAGTTTGTTCGAGCTGTGGCAAAAAGGTTAAATTAACTAAAACTAAATCTCAAGATTACACTTTAACACGTAAAATTGAACACAGCGAAAAAGAAAAGTTAGAAGTAACTGAAGTTAAAAAACAACGTGCATTAACTGATGAAGAGAGAGAAGAACTAGAAGATTCATATGGTGATATGTTAGAACAAATGGAATATGATTAATCATTTCCCTGTTCTTGTCTCATTTTCCATTTTATTTTTATAATGCTTATTTTAAACCAATATTTCAGTAACTTTATGTACCTTGGTTTATTTTTTTAACAAGAAGTGAAGCAATTGACTGAAATTTTCGTGAGATTTGGTGAGCTAAGCCTAAAGAGTCCAACTGTTCGAAGATATATGGAATCACGTCTTGCTTCTAATATTCAAATTTTCCTAAAAAAAATGGATTATTCAAATTTTAAAGTAAGTATCAATAGGCATTGGGGTAGGATTATAATCAATATTGATGACGACACTCCTGATGAAATAATCTCTGATCAAGCGATGGAAATTTCTTCACTTATTTCTAAGAATATTTTTGGTATAACTTCAGTAAGCCCTGTAATTAGAACAAGCTCTAGAATAGAAGATATTAAGCGAATAGCATTAATGTTAGCAGAAAGAAATATTGAACCCAATTTCTCTTTTGTTGTCAGAGCCAAACGAGTAGGAAAACATGATTATACTTCAATAGAATTAGAACGATTGATTGGCGAGGAAATTTATGAAAACTTAAGTGAAAAAATGAATTTATCTGTTAATTTGACCCATCCCGATTATAGATTACAGATTGAAGTAAAGGATGAATTTGCATTTATATTTGACAATAAAATCAAAGCATACGGTGGCTTACCTCAAGGTACCCAAGGAATGATTGTTTCAATATTAAGAGGAAGTTTGGAAGATGCTATAGCAGCCTTTCTATTATGTAAAAGAGGGGCAATAACTATACCTATAGTATTTCAACTTGAAGATTTAGAAAATAACAATTCAAACATCGAGCAAATAAATATGCAATTGAGTAAAATTAATAGATTTCAACCAAAAAAAGTTAGTAAATATTTTAGCATCAATTTCAAAACAATTATGGATCAAATTGGTTATGATAGAATAAACTGCTCAATATGTGATAGGATTTGTATTGGTATATCTGAGAAAATAATTGAAAATAGAGGTAAACGAGGAATTACTTTAGGAAATGATACTACAACAATTCTTGATCGGGATATTGAGGTATCATTTTATAGCGAAGAGATTCCTGTCTATTATCCATTAATCAGCTTGGATAAAGAGCAAATTGAACATCCTTTTATAAATGGATTTGTAAGTGGCTTTTGTTTGCAAAATTGTCCAGGTTTAACAAATCTAAAAAAGAAAGAGATTGAGCCACTATCTAAAGAAGAGATTTCTAAGATAGTGACCAATACTAATTTCACATTAGTCAAATCCAATAAAATCTAGGTTAGCATTATTGGAGAAGGTATGTGATAAATTCTTAATCTAGCATCTTTTTTATCTAATATTCTTACAACAAGACCTTTCTTCAATAATACTTCAAGTGCAAAACCTAGTGTTCTATCTGGTAGATTAGTTTCAGCTAATAATTCGTGTCTTGGCAATGGACCAGATCTGTCTAAAACGTAAAAAACAAAGTTTGCACTAGGAGGTAATGTTCTAAGAATGTGAGCAAACATGATTCCTCATTTTAATTTTTACTCCTAGTAATAATTAACCAAAAATAATTGTTATTTTATTAAAAATTTTTTGTTAATCTTATGTAAAATGGATAAAAGTTCTATTTTTGAGCCATTAATTTTTGAAATGTATCATCAAATTCCATTAATTCATCTTTAAAATTATCAAAAATAAAATCATTAACTATATCACTTTTGTTTTCAGGAGCAGTAATGCAAACTGCTTTTGCGCGATTTAATGATTCATTATTAACGAAACTAGATGGTAGTATAGTAAAAGATTCGCCTAACAATTCTGTTGAGATATTGGTTATTTTTAAGTAATCAGCGTAATTGTCTACTTCAGGGTGATTTTGTAACACTTCACTACTTAAATAGAAAGAAACTATTGCTGAGGAATTCACTAATGATTTAACATATTCCAAAAAGACATGGCTTACCATATCGGATATTTCTTTTTTGAAGAGATGAGACATATTACCAAAAGAAATATATGATATTTGATTTTCCGTTAATGATAAACTGACATGTAATTCAGCTAAACGAGTCATACAAAAGAGTTTACCGATATCTTGCCCCAGTATTTTCAAATAATCAAATGCTAAAGAGATGCTCTTAATAGCAGCGCTATAATTGTTCATTTTTCGATGAATTTCAGCTTGAGCATTATAATAAAAGGCATTCAATTTGGCTGGAACAGGAGCAGCTAATTCTTTTGTGCCTTTCTTGAATAGGTGTTCAGCTCTTTTTAGACGACCTAACAAGGCATTGATCCATGCACTTAGTAATGTTACTTCTGTTACAAGTAAAGTATTCTTTGTCTCTTGATAATAATGAATTGCTTTATCGGCATAATTAAGAGCTTTATCAAGAGATGATCGGTAATCTTCATCTTGAAATGTATAAGCTGGATAAGCCATCATTAGATACAATTCAGTTCTAGCTAGAGCTAATCGGCCTTGTAAATTTAAAGTAGGATCAGTCTCATGAAATTCTTCCTTTAATATCAGTTCAATATTTTCATACATGCTTAATGCTTTGTAAAACCAACCTTGTTGAGAATAGATATATCCTAAATCAAACAAACCATCTACATGTAATTTTCTCATTAATATTGATTTTCTACGTGAAATCCTAAGATATTTTATACCACGATTAAGGTATTCTTCAGCTAATGTCAATTTGTTATGTGTAACCAAGAATCGCCCTGAAATCAACAGAGTCATACTCATGAGATTCATAATATCAGTTCGATCTTTAGCTGAGGATAATTTTACACACTTAGTTAAGAAACTCTTTAGATCATCAGTATCAAGTTCAGGTAAAGTTTCTAACTCAATCATACAAACAATTTCTAATAAATCAACATCAATTTTATAGTAATGATTGTATTTATGCTTGGAATTATTGCTTTTCAGGACATTAATTATTCGTAAAGAGACTTCAGGATTAATATTGAGCCAGAACCAACCGAATCTTAGAAGAACCATAAATAAAGATTGATTACCTATTGCTTTCTCTTTTGTAGAAGATAAGCGTTTGATACAATCATCTGTTATAAATTGTAAAATTTGAGGATCGAGTATAGAAATTGAATTCAGATTCACTTCCTTGCAAATTTGAATTATTTTATCTTCACATTCAGGATCAAAAGTTTCTGTGCCTATAATAACAAACCTTTGAGCAGAAACTTTTTCATTAATTTTTTTGAGGAAATTTTTACGAAAAAGAATTTCATTTTCATCAGTCATTTCTAAAGCTGAAGCAAAGGTAGCTATCCAACCTTTTTCTTCTGCAATTCTAACATGATAAAGAATATTTTGCCGGCTCATTTCAGTTGGGAGAATTCTTTCAGCTAAATAACGAATTTGTTGGGTATTTGCTACGCCTAGATACTTTACACAGGTGGCAATGAATCTTGACCAGAAGAATTTAGATCTAGTAGCAAATGCCATTTTTATCCCTTCTTGAACGAATTAGATGACAGCATATTGAGGTCAATATGCTATCATTCCATATCTATTCTCCTGTTTGAACTTGATTTTAATTAACTACTTAATATAATTTTAGTATAGACGTGAAATTGGTTATAAATCAGGATAATTGGCATACTGCAGCAACAAAATCACCATTTTTTGCTAGCTTTGCAATTAAAATCAACTGTGAATCACCATTAATGGCCTTTTTCGTAACTTCAAAACTGCTTTTAGGAAGTTTATCTACATCTATTTCAAATGTCATTTCTTCTTTCTTAATCTTCTTAAGTATCAAATCACGTAAATCAATGTTCAATCCTGTGCCCAACACTTTTGTTGCAGCTTCTTTAGCAGTCCAAATTTTTGTTATCAACTCATCAGTTATTTCTCCGGGTGAATGCTGCTCTATTGTTTCTTTTTCTTCATTACTGAGCATCTCATCAACAATTGATTTTGATCTTGATTCTATTTTCTCTAAATCAATTCCAGTGTTTATTTTTGAATCAGCTATTGCAACTGCAAATCCATTGCTGTGAGTTATTGATACTTTTAGAGGTGTTTTTCTATTTGGTATCATTGCAATTGGTTTTCCAAACTCAGTTTTTTCTATTAGTATGTCTTTATAGTCAATCTTTGGATATAATTGTTGAACTGCTTTTTTAGCAGTTAGAACTCCTGCTAACCATTCAATTTTTCTTTTTTCAACTTTGAAAGATTGCCATTTAGATAATTCCTCAGAACAAAGCAATTCATCTAATTTTATTTGAGCTGTGGAAAGTTGACCTTCAAGTTCGTGAGTGGATGTAATTTCAATAATAGTAGTTTTCGGTAAATGGAATAATTGTTTTAATTGCTCTTTTTTGATTTCTTTAACAGGATCAAGATTAATGCCAAAATTTACTTGAGCTGTTTTGTAATTCTTAGCTTCTAATACTAATTCACCTTTATCAGTGATGATTTCAAAATCGTAAATGCTACCAAATTCTCCTTCTCCTTTTTTGGTGCTTATTACAAATAGTGGCAAATTACTTGTCTTATAATATTTTAATGACTCTATACCTAAAGGTAAACCTAATTTCTCATCCTTTAGAATATCTAATAATCCTGCTGCTTGAAAAGCTGATTCTATTGCTAGGGGATTGGCATAGAATGATTTACTATTATATGATAACTGATTTTCAGCTATTTGAGCTATCTTGCCGTATATTTCATCTTCATTTGAGTCAATTTCATTTAACACTTGAAATCTTGAACCATGTGGTAGGATAGAATAAATTGCTTTATCTTTAATTGCTGACTTAGAATTTATCTTCGGTATTGATTCTAATTTAGAGAGAGGTTTTCCAAATTCTATAGTTGCTTTGAAGTGTTTAGTTGGCAAACCGATGACTTTGTTATCCTTAATAATATCTGATTCTAATATCACAGCTGGATTTGAACTATAATCCATTACAAGACGTAATTTTCGTGATTCTTCATTTTTGAATTTAACAGCAGAGCTAAACTCCACATCATTAAAGCTAAAAATGTTATTCTTTGGATAAACGATGTTGGCTAATTCATAGAACAATTCCAAACCGATGACTCCTGGAAGGTAAGGAATATTTTCAAAGCGATGATGGTCAAGATAGAGATCAGTATCTAGAGAGAATTCACGTTCCATTATAATTGAACCATCATAGTTTCGTTTTACTTTATCTAATAATGGATGTTTTCTTTTATCAACAACTGCAAAGCCATTAGGTGAATTTAATAACAATCCTAAATTACCAGCTATAACTACTTCTGGTTCCTGCCCAAATTCTAATTCGGAAATGAAGGCTTTGACTCCATCAGAAGTAGATATTGGAGTAACACCTGCATATTGAAGTATTTTTAACACCGAACCTCGAGTTGCCATACCGATATCTGCCCAAGCAGTCCAACAAATTGTTGTTGCCCGAATACCTTTAGAACGTAAATACCAACAGTATTTTGCGAGATAATCATTAGCTGCAGAATAGTCGGTTTGTCCAGCATTACCAAATCTTCCTGCAACTGAACCAAAACAAATTACAAAATTAAGTTTTGATAAATCAACATTTTCGATAATATTATCAAAACCAATTGCTTTTACATCGTAAATGAGATTGAAATCATCCTGACTTTTATCAGCAATTAATTTGGAGATTTCTAATCCAGCGCCATGAACAAATCCCGTAATATCGCTCTTGAAATCGCTTCTAATCTTTGATAAGATTTCTTGCATTCTATCTGAGTTAACTACATCACCTGAATAGTAATTCACTTTTGAACCTAATTGCTCTAATTCCAAGAGATTTCTTTTAATTGTTATAGCTTTGGTAGTCTTAGACCATTCCTTTTCAATTTTAACAGGGGTAACTTTTTCATCTGTAGATTTTAGCTTCTCGATTAGCTCTTCTTTAAGTGAAGCTAATTGTGTATCATCATAAGACATTAATTCATCAATGTTTTTGGGCAAAATTGTTCTTCCGACTAGCGCAAGATTGGAATGATAATTATTCGCAATTTCTTTTGTTATCTCGAGAGTGATTCCTTGTGCACCGCCAGTGATTAAGATTAAGTCATCTTTTGTAGGTGTAAATTTCTCAGAAGGTGTATTATCAATTGGCATTGGTTGTACAATAAATGCTTTTCTCAGATCTTTTTCATCATAAGCTATTTCAATAAAGCCATCATTGAAAAGTAATTCACCCATTGTTTGGTCAGGTTTTATACAGGAGATTGTTTTGATATTACTACCTGAAAATTCTCTGGCAACTGTTTTTGTTAAACCGGTTAATGAACCAACAATGGGTTTACTTTTCTTATCATTCCAACCAAATAATAGTTGATCTGGAATTATAGTAAAGATAGTAGGATTTTGGTTGAAATTACAATTTTTGCAGAGTGCAAAGAATGCTTTAGGTGAATAATCATGTATAGTATTCTTTGATGTTTTAGGTGCGATGAATAATAATCCATCAATAGCTTCATGAGGGATTGCTTTTGTTAGAGCATCAATTGTTTTTAATTTTCTAACATCAATTATTGAATTAATTATGACTTTCTTTTTCTCTAGAAGCTGAATAAGCTCATTAGTAAAATCAGATATCTCACCAGCAATGATAAAATGTTTATTTGCTAATGATAATTTTTCTGACGGGAACTGTGGAGCATCAATAATCTTTACTATTGATCTTTGAGCTGGAACGATTTTTATTGATTCATCAATAGCTCCCAAATCAGTCTTTGCTTGAGAAGTAGGTTTTGAAGTACTAATTCTATTTTGGATATAATCTGCTATTTTATTTACTGTTGAATAATCTTGAATCCTAATTCCTTCCTCTCGAGGTAAGTCCCATTTTGAACGAATGATGCCAAACATTTCAGCTTGCTTTACGGTATCAATACCCAAGTCTTCCTCTAATTCCATATCAGGTTCAACCATTTCTTCGGGATAACCTGTCTTTTCGGAGATCAAAGAAGTAATCTGTTTGATAATTAAAGCTTTATCAGAATCAGTAGTTAACGAAGCACTTACTTGTTGTTCAACACTTTTAACCCCAGCATTACCCATCTTGGATGAAAGATATTCAGCTATTTTGTTTACTGAATAATAATCTTGAATCCTAACTCCTTCTTCTCGAGGGAGATTGTATTTATTACGAAGTAAACCAAAAAGCTCAGCTTGCTTCACAGTATCAATACCTAAATCTTCTTCCAAGCGCATATTAGGTTCAATCATATCAACAGGATAACCTGTTTTTTCTGAGATTAAATCAACAATGACTTTTACTATCTGAGTATCAGCAGTAATAGCACTAGGTTGACTGATTGAACTACTTGTTTTAGCTTTACTAATTATTGAGGTGTCCTCATTCAAACGTAGTGTTTTATTGACAACTTCTAAAGTACCTCTTGAACCGCCAAGTGAATGTAACCAATCCTCATAAGCTTGTGAAGTAAACCTATTATCTTTGGTATTCAATCTGAAAAGTGCTAAAGTTAATTGCGAACCAAATCCAGCAGCAAAACGTAAAGCATATTTCACATTTGCTGGTCCACCTTTAGAGAGGTTTAGATGCCCTAATTCAGGGTCCTCTTCTTTCCAATTGGCAACTGGTGGAACAATTCCTTTTTCTAAAATCTTAATTGCTACAGCGTCCTCAATTCCCGCTCCCATCGCATGGCCTGTAAATCCTTTGGTATTGGCAATAATTATATTATCAATACCGGTTCCAAATGTTTTACGTAAAGCATCTATTTCTGCTGAAGCACTACCACCTCTTGCAGGAGTATAAGTTTCATGACTAACAAAAACTAATTGCTTAGCAATTTCATTTCTATTTAAGCCAAATCGTTTCTCAATAGTGGTTATGAACTCGTTCATTTGTGATGATATATGATCTCTATCTAATCTTGTACCATGAAAAGCAGAATTTACTATATGAGTGCCAAGCAGATCGACTATTGGTTTGACACCACGTTCTTTGATTGCTTGTTCAGATTCAAGTACAATCCCTACTGCACCCATTCCGATAATCATGCCATGTCGTCTTTTATCAAATGGTAAAGCAGCTTCTTTCACATCAGCTTTTGTTGTTGCTGCACCTACAGCAAGAAATCCTGAGCCAATCCATTCAAGCATTTGCTCATTAGTAACATCATCAGCAGCTACTACTATTACTCGTTTACATCTACCTGTTCGAATCCAATCTTCTGCAATTGAAATTGCTTGTGTTGTGGATGAACAAGCAGCATTAACTTGCGTATTGGGTCCTCTTGCTCGAATGAATTGAGCAAATTGTGAATGACCCATTGATAGAACCTCGAATAGGAACTTACGACTGAATTCAAATTGTGAGTCTTTGTTTGATTCCAGATCTGCTTTATTGTGCTCTAACCATTGTTCGATTTTTTGCTTTGCTGAAGGATCTTTAATTTGTGAAATCAAATCATTGAAAATACTCATTATTTCTTGTTGATGTTTATTCTCAAATTTATCAGTCAAGTATTGAGAAATTGTAGAAATTAAATTACTATATGCTGGAAAAGCTGAGGCAAAAACAATTCCAGTTTCATCTCTCAAAGGTTCTGGCAAAGCCCATCCTTTTGTTATTTCTTTTCCTACAGAGGTTTGCACCTTTAAAGGCATTAAGGGTATACCCGCATCTCGCAATGCTTCAATACCAGCTGCAAATGCTAATTGAAATGTGATATCCAATATTTCAACAAAATCTGCATCTACACCATATTCTTCTGCTAGATTGAATTTTCCTTTTTGTGCTGCTAATTTAATCACTTCTGCAGCATCAGTTATTGTTTGGAATTGAGCTCCTTTAATTGCATCTTTAACCAATCTAACAATATTCTTGTCAACCATTTTATCTCGAATGGTTTCTGGTATCTCTTCGATAAAGTTCTCACCAGCTAAGATATCATCAAAATTGTTTGGATCAAAAACAGACCGTTTCTTTCCAGGTAACCCTAATGATATACCACTTACACCTATTGATTCTGTTGTTAATCCTAATTTTTCGAATCTATCATGAGTTTTCATCGCAGTAGCAATTTTATCTCGATAGGTTTCAAAACCAGCCTTTAGAAATGCACTAATAGCTGGTTTTTGTAGCTCAAGATAATCATTAAAATTAGGATCAGTAATTATGCTCCCTAACTCGCCATCAATAAGTGAACTAAATGGTGAATTTGAATCAATTCTTATTTGTTCGCTAATTGGTGTAGGTATTTCAATAGCAACTATTCTTTCTTTATAGAATTGCTTAGTTGGTGATAAGAACGTGTCAGCAAAGATATTATCATCTAATTTAGGATATTGAACTGCATAACTAAAAACACTCAATGCTGTTAGAACCTCTGAGAAGTGTTGTAATTCACCTCTTTTTGGATGGTTAGATGCTAAAGTGAGGATATCATCTTTATTTTCTAGAATGCCTTTAGCAAAACTCGTTAGCACATATTTTGGCCCTACTTCTATGAATGTTCTAACGCCATAATTTTCATACATGTTTTCTATTTGTTTTACCCATTCTACTGGAGAAGCAATTTGCTCACACAATAATGCAATGATTTCTTCTCTAGTTTCAGGATATATATCACCTGTAACATTACTAGAAATGGGAATTTCCATTTTATTATATGTTAATTTTTCCAAGGATACACGTAAATCGGATACTGCTGGAGCAACGATCTGAGAATGAAATGCAGCTGAAACAGGAATTGGTACAACGTTTATTCCCTTCGCGGTGAACAATTCCATTGCTTTTTTCACAGCTATTGTTGCACCTGAAATAACTGTTTGGCTGTGGGAGTTTTTATTAGCAGCAATTACATAACCATCTACCTGAGCTAATATCTTATCTACTTCATCAAAACCTGCTGCTACTGAAGCCATGATACCTTTGTCTTTAGTGTCAAATTTAGCCATTGCTTGTCCACGTGGGATAACTGCTCGTAAACCATCTCTAAAACTTAAAATACCTGATGCAACAAGAGCAGAATATTCTCCTAAACTATGACCAGCAACGAAATCTGGTTTGATGCCATATGATTGAAGCAATCGAAATATAGCAATATTAACAACAAAAATAGCTGGTTGAGTAATCTCGGTTTGTCTGAGAGCTTCATTTGCTTCTTCATCACTTTTACCTAAAGCAAAAATTGCTTCAGTTATTTTGAAGTTCATCAGTTCCATGGTAATAATATCAGCTTCATGGAAAGTATCCCTAACAATCTGATACTTATCATATAATTCCTTCCCCATTCTAACATATTGACTTCCTTGTCCTGGAAAAAGAAAAGCTATCTTATTGACTTTAAAATCATCACTATAAAAAATACCCTTATTCCTAAGAAGCAATCTTTTTGATTTGTTCTCTAATCCATCCAATGCTCCTTTTATTAATTGATCTAATTCAGCGAAGGATTTGCACACAATACCAATTTTGTTATCTTTTTTAATTTCTGAAAGTGATTCATAACATAATTCTCTTATGCGCTTACCTGTTCCTTGCACTTCAAAATTATTACTTGGAATAGCTTTAACAAACTCCAACATTTGTGTTTGCAATTTTTCTTTTGTATCAGCTCCAAAGAAAATTGGTTCTGTTTCAAGAGAAAGGTTGGTTGCAATGTAGTTTTTCCATGCTTCTGAATCAAATATCATTTCTTTAGTGGTTGGTACAATAGATAATGATCCTAAGTTATTCATTATTTCACTGATTTCTTCTGGTGTCATTACTCGAGGTAAATGCCCCTTAGTTTGATTTGGAACATACTCCTCTAATATTGTATGGTAATTTGTACCTCCGAAACCAAAGGATGAAACACCAACAAAACGTGGTTGTTTGGTTGATTTTTGCCAATCTTTAAGTTCAGTATTAACGTAATAGGGTGAATTCTGCCACTCTATATTAGGATTAGGAGTGTCAAAATTAATTGATGGTGGAAGTATTTTATGATGTAATGCTAAAGCAGCTTTTATTATTGATGCTATTCCAGCAGCACTTTTCAAGTGACCAATTTGGCTTTTTATAGAACCTATTGCGATTGAATGTTTTGGTATATCTTTTCCCAATGAATTTAATACCTCTAATTCAACAACATCACCAACTTTTGTGCTTGTCCCATGAGCTTCAATTAATTGTATATCTTTAAGTGTTAATTTTGCCTGTTCTAATGCTCGTTCAACTGCTAATTTTTGTCCTAATGGATTTGGTGCTGTTATTCCTTTTCCTTTCCCATCAGAAGATGCTCCTAAACCTCGAATAACAGCGTATATTTTTTCGCCGGTCTTTATTGCATCGGATAATCGTTTTAAAACAATGAAACCTGCTCCTTCACCCATAACAAAACCACCTGCTCGTTTATCAAAGGGGAAAGAACCATCTGCTGATAATGCACCTATTTTTGAAAATTTAACAAAAGTAGTAGGATCTAGTGAACAATCAGCTCCACCACATAAAGCTACATCACATTCGTTATCAAGTAATCCTTTAACTGCTACATTTAATGCTGCTAAGCTTGATGCACAAGCAGCATCAGTTGTCATATTTTTACCTCTAAGATTGAAAATATTAGCTATCCTACCAGAGATAACATTGGATAATTCTCCTGGCATAGAATCCTCATTAATTGGCAACAACCGTTTATCATAATCAGTGATTATTTGCTCTTTTATTCTTGACCAGATATTGCGATCAATTTTAGCAAATTCTTGGCTGCTTTCAACTGTAGCGATAAATTCTGGGATATAGACTTTTCGAGTATGTTCAATCCTACTTTCACCACCCATGCTATTACCTACGATAACAGCGGTACGAGTATTATCAACTTCATCACCTAATAACCCAGCATCAGCTAGAGCTTCCTTAGCAGCAACTAAAGCGATTTTTTGTACTCTATCAATTGAGATTGCCATTTGTGGTGGTATTTTAAACTCGAGAGAATTAAATTTAAAATTATCAATTGTAGCAGCAATCTTACAATAAGTTTTATCAGGGATATTTTTATCTTCGCTATAGAAAATTTTGATATCACTTCCCCAACGCTCTTGAGATATTTCTTTTATTGAATATACTTTGTTGATGATATTTCTCCAAAAATCTGATATATTTAGAGCATCAGGAAACACTCCACCTAAGCCAACTATTGCAACTCCTTCTCCTTCAATTTCAAAATGTTGATTTACACGAAGTGGATTAGTAATCTCTAAAGTTGGTTGTTCATTTCTCTGTTCATTTGTCATTAAATCATTTATTTCATCTAAATTGCTAATAATTTCATGACTTTTCTTTTCAATAACACCTTGTGATAATGCTACTAATTCTTGATGAAGATTTTCAATAGTTCTTACACTTCTCAAACTAGCTACAATTTGGCCTATAAGATAATTCCCTTTTTCAAATTGGCCTTTCTCATCAATAGACATGAATCGATTTGGTTTATCATCCTCCCCATTAGGATTCCATATTTGACCTAATGCAGCTATTCGTGTTGCGCCTAAGTTATCTCGCTCGAAAAGATGTTTTCGTTCAGATAACCCCATACCTTCTTTTAATCGATCCAATTCATGTTGCACTATTATTTCAGTAAATGGTGTCGGAATCGATCGTGCTCTTGTGTTAACGGTCTCGCCTAAAACACGTGTTTCTTTAGCATCTAGAGCTAATTGTTGATAAAGAGGTTTAATTGCTTGAGTTTCAACGATTTCTTTGACTGTTATATAAGCAGATCCTACCCACATTAAACTCATAGTTAAATCAGGTATAGCAGAAGCTATCACTCCTACCATTGCTGCTGAATAACGATCACCAATCCCACCAGCAAAAGCAATCTTTACTTTTCGTTTTTCTTTTTGTAGAACTGCACGTAATTTAGCTATTTCATATAATGAAAGTTCCCAGAGAACGAAACTTGTTAAAACACCGATATGGCCTCCACATTCCATCCCTTCTAAAACTAAATAATCAACCTTGGTTTCAATTGCTTCTTTGAAAATTGCTGCTGAAGGAGTGTGTAAAAATGTCTTAATATTATAATTCATCACTTCTTTAGCTTGTTCAATTGTTCCAGCAGCAACAACTACAAAAGGTGGTTTTAACTCTTGTAATAGTTTTAGATGCACATCACGTGCTTTTTTATTTGCCTCTAAACCTATGATTCCACAACCAAAAGGTTTACTTGTTAATTCTTTTTGGGTTTCTCTAATCAATTTTAGGGTTTGATTTTCAAATAATGATCCTAATGCTAGAAATGGTAAGGCACCATTTTTAGCTATTTCTTTTGCAAATAATGGATTTTCTGAAACATTAGCCATTGGGCCTTGAGCAATAGGATATTTAATACCTAATTCATTAGCGAACTCAGATTTTTCACTAAAAGGATAGTGAGTTTTTGCAAAAATGATTTGTTGTTTTATCTGATTAATAATTCCGTCAATTATTTCTTTTACAGTGGGAAATTTTTCAGTTAGAGTTTTCGCAAAGGCAATATCTTGTCCTAATGGTAATAATGATTCAGTTAAATCTTTGCTATCAAACATTTCTCTGTGTGATAAAATTTTATCTTTAAATGTTGAGCTTCTCTCTTCTATTGAAAGAGGTAAAAGCTCCTTTTCTTCCTCGATAATTCTTTTAACAATTTTAGTACCTAATTTTGCATAAACGCGATAATTCCACTTAGTTGAAGTACCTAGGATTTTTGAATCTGTAGCATCTAATTTTGACAACCATTCTTTCCATTTCTGAGGTAATGGTGACTCTTTTGTTAGATATAATTGTGAATCAAGAACTACACCTTTAGCTCCAACACCAAATACTGCAGGAGCAGTATATAATCCAATACCTCCTTGGACAATAAAAGGTAATCCAGCATCAGCAAATTGTTGGCTTAAAATAAAAGATGTTTCATCACCAACTCTCCCTGCTGCTTCATTTCCTTTTACTAGATAAACATCCACCCATTTTTGATTGTAAGCTTCCTCTAAGGTTGTCACTTCAGCTAATACAATGAAAGGTCTTTCTTTCAATTGATTAATTGTCTTTTTGCTTAATTGAACATCCGAAAGAATTACTAAAACTGGAAAATTATAATTATGTAATTCCATTAGTAGCTTTAATTGATCTTCCGAAGCAATTCTAACTCCCCATAATCCTAGTAAATCTTGGTAGCATTTTCTTATTAGCTGCTCAGATTCAGGTAAACTTAATCTCTCTAAATCAATTAAACCAACACCACCAGCTGCTATTACTGCTTGAATTAAATCGACTTTTAATAACCCTGGAGGATTATAAGCGAAAATTGGTTTTTTCGTTTTTAGGATATTGTCAAAAGTGTATTCTCTTTTCATTTACTATCACCTGCTATAAAAGAAGCTAAAGTGGAACATTTCCATGTTTTTTATTTAAACGCCTTTCTCTCTTTCTTAAAAGAGGCCATAAAGAAGCAATGAGTTTTTGGCGAGTTTCACTGGGTAAAATAACATCATCAATGTAACCTTTCTCAGCAGCCAAATATGGATTATTGAATTCTTCAGCATATTGTAATTTGAGTTCTTCCAATAATTCTTCTTTATCTTCTGCTTTATCCAATTCTCGTCTGTATAGAATTTGTACTGCTCCTTCTGATCCCATGACAGCTATCTCAGCTGTTGGCCAAGCAAAATTAATATCATTTGCTAAGTGTTTTGAACCCATAACTATGTAAGCTCCCCCATAAGCTTTTCTAGTAATAACAGTCAATTTAGGTACTGAAGCTTCTGCATAAGCGTAAATTAACTTAGCACCATGCTTAATTATACCATTATGTTCTTGTGTTAAACCAGGTAAAAATCCAGGAACATCTACAAAGGTAATTATTGGAATATTGAATGCATCACAGAATCGTATGAATCTAGCAGCTTTTGTAGAAGCATTAATATCTAATGCTCCAGCCAAAATGCTTGGTTGATTGGCAACAATACCTACTGGGTAGCCATTTAACCGACCAAATCCAATTATGATATTCTGAGCCCATTTCTTTTGAATTTCAAGAAAATTACCTTTATCGATGATTCTTAGAATGATTTCTCGCATATCATAAGGTTCTTGGGGATCATCTGGGATTATTTCATTTAACTCCTCTATATTAAATCCTGTGACAGTTGAAACCTCTTTCATTGGTGGATCTTCAAGATTATTTGAAGGCAAAAAGGAGAGAAGAGACTTTATCAACTCAATTGATTCAAGTTCGTCTGAACCAACCAAGTGGGCGATTCCCGAATTAGAGCTATGGGTAGATGCTCCACCCAACTCCTCAAAAGTTGCTTCTTCTCCTGTGACTGCCTTCACTACTGCCGGACCGGTTACAAACATATAGGATGTGTCTTCGGTCATGACAATAAAATCTGTTAGAGCCGGGGAATAGACAGCCCCACCAGCGGAAGGGCCGACTATACATGAAATCTGAGGTATTATACCTGAAGCGCGAACGTTTCGAATAAAGATGTCACCATAACCTGCTAATGAATTTGCACCTTCTTGAATTCGTGCCCCACCAGAATCATTAAATCCTATTACTGGAGCACCATTTTGAACAGCTTGATCCATTATTTGAGTGACCTTTTTAGCATGAGCTTCTCCCAAACTACCACCTAAAATTGTAAAATCCTGGCTATAAACGTAAACTAGTCGCCCATTAACTTGTCCAAAACCTGTTATAACACCATCTGTGAAATATTTCTTTTCGTCCAAATCAAAATTATTACAATTATGCCTTACGAACATATTTGTTTCGACGAAGGTTCCAGGATCAAGTAAAAGATCAATCCTTTGACGAGCAGTTAATTTCCCTTTCTCAATCTGTTTAGTAATAGCTACTTCGCCACCAGCTTGAAGGGCTTCTTCTTTTTTCTCAATTAATTTAGTAATTTTCTTATTAGTAGAATCTTTCCTCTCTAAAATCTCAGATTTCTCTGATAACTCAGACTTCATATTCATTGTAGTATCTCCTGTTTTAACACTGATTAACTCAAGTGCATTTTAGAAACAAAACCGATTTTACAAAAGGGTATCTTGTTTTTACGGTAAAATTAAGAAATTTAATGTATAGGATGAAATTTTGTCAAGAATGGAATTGCATAATTGGTTATTTAACAGCGAATACTATATATATATTAATAAGCAAACCAAAAAAAATTAAAAAACTTCAATTGCTCATAACTAGCAATAATATAGAAAAAGTTGATTATTTGTTAAATTGATATCACTGAATGAAAGAGGTGTGTTAAATGTCCAATAAGAATGAGGTGAAAAAACAAAGATTTAAGGAGAAACACTCCCAAGATCTAGAAGCTTCAGCAATAAAAGAAGAAATTATTGCTGTCTTGAAAACACAAAAACCATTTGATGTTAGAAGCCTTGTTAAAATTATTTCAGAAAAAAAAGGACATCCACAGGAAAATATTATTCAAGTTGTTAAAGATTTAGAGCGGAATAATGAACTTATTTTAAGAGAACCTCCAATAGATCCTGTTAAACCACCTAAAAAAATACGTGATTATTTTTTTGCTAGGAATTTTTACGCGTATGAGTTTTGGTTAACAATAGCTTTTATGAGCTTAGCATTGACATTAATATTAATTGATGTTCGAACAGGTTTTCTATTTTATCTGCGATATGTTGTTGTTTGTATTTTTATGTTATTTATAACAGGTTGGGCTTTGACTTCAGTGATCTATCCAGAATTAGATGAAAAATTAACCTTTTTAGAAAGAGTTACTACTGCGATTGGTCTCAGTTTGTTTGTAATGCTTCTAGATGCGTTATTTCTAAATTACACATTTAGATTTTCGCCAGAATCTATTGTAATCAGTTTGATTGTTTTTGTGCTAATCTTTATGATTATTTCAATTGGTTTAAGAGTAAAACTAGCAAAAGATGGCTTTATTCTAAAGAAAAAAAATGATGAGAAAGAAGTGATTGAGAAATGATTAGGAATAATTTGAAAGGTAAAAGTACAGTCAAAAAAACACTTCTATTATCAATAGTATTACTCATCATTTTCCTAAGTATACAATTCAACTCACAAACTCATATTTTAATGGTAAAAGCTACAACAGAGCAGGAAGCATTTACTGCTATCACTAATGCTTTTGAAGATATTCAACAAGCAAGTGAAGAAGGAATGGATGTACAAGTTTTCGTTAATCGTTTAAATGGTGCATTAGATGATTATTATTCAGAAAATTATGAAGATGCTTATGATGAAGCAATGGCAATAATTGAAGATGTAAATAATGAATTGCAAATTTATGAGCGAAATCAACTGTTCAATTATGTACTTATTCCAGTAAATTCATTCATTGTAATTGCTATGATACTTGTTTTTGGGCTTAATATACTCAAATGGTATAAAAAACAGAGCAAAGAAGAATACTTGGATTTAGAAATTGTTTATTCAAATGAAGATAATCTATCAGAGTTGGAAGAATAAAAAGGAGGTTACAAGATGAAAGATAAAGAAAAGAAAAAATCAAACATCAAATTTGATTTAGAACTTGTAATAAGAATTACTCTTGTTTTAACTCTAATAGGTATTGTAATTTCAACTGTTTTAGTTTTCACACCACCTATTGGTGGAGACCAAACTTCTGAATTAGGTTTATTGACTTATAATGAAAGTGAAGGAATTTATAAAGCAGATGAGTATCCTGAAAGCGTAGAATATAATCAAGTAACTAATTTATCTGAAACTATTACACTATTTGTTTTGCTAGGAAACCATAATCACAAAGCAATGTTTTATGAAGTTCGTTTAAAAATAGGATTGAGCTCATTGCTAATTGATGAAGAAACATTTGGATCTAATGAATCAACATATTGGTGTGTTGATCATTGGATAAGTGCTGTCCTTGATATTGATCAACAATTGGGTCCTTCATCAGAAACACAATTCACATTTCAATTCAATGAAGAGATTATAGATAAATTGGGGATGAACCCAACAGGTTACAAAATAATTTTCGAGTTATGGGAATGGAATAGTCAATTAGCTGATTTCCAATACAGTGGAGTATATATCTATCTTACATCATTCATGCTAATACTAATTTAAACTGAAAATAAAAAATAAATCGAGAAATTAAGATGATAGAACAGAACCATCATGAAAAGACTATAATAGATGAAATAGTCCAACCAAGAATAAAACATAATACCAGTTATACAAAAAAAGAACGTACAATAATACTTCTTACTTTTCTAATTACTGTTTTTGGTTTTATGGTTCGAACTTGGAGATTGATAAGAGAAGGCACACCTATAACTTTTGATGGTTATTTCTATTTAATTCACATCAAACGAGATTTCTTTCAAGGATTTATCGATTTAACAACTATTACTCGAGACCCGCCATTTTTTACCTTTATGATTATTATTGCAACACATCTGTTAGGACTAGAAATTGAACCATTATCCTGGGCAATCTATATTTTCCCTCAAATTGTTTGCACGATTCAATTAATCGTTTTTTATATTTTAGCTAAAAGATTAACACGATCAAGGATTGTGGGTATTTTATCAATGTTTTATATGTCAATTATGGGTGTTTATGTTTATAGAAATCAAAATGTTGCTCCAGAAACTATGATTTTAGGATTGGTCCCTTATGTTATTTTTTACCTCTTAAGGTATTATGAAACTAGAGATTTTAGATTTATAATTTTAGGTCTAATAATAACTATCGTAATCACTTTTACCCATCATCTGACAACGCTAATACTTTTACTTATTTGGCATGTTGCTATCCTCTATACGGTATTTTATAAAAATAAAATTAAAAGCAAGGAAGAAATTCGATTTCTTATACTGAACATATCAATATTATTGGTGATTGATGGTTTTGTATTATTAATTTGGGAGTTAATGTTAAAAGGTTATCCAATCAATTTTATTGGTGATTCAATTAAAGGATTGTTTACTAAAGATTATTTCAATTTACCAAATATAATGTTATTATTATCAATGTTAGTTATTATCACGATAGTTGGATTATTATTATTTTATAATTTCCAAAACAAGAAAATAAATAACACTTTGATCATAGCTATTTCAGTTTCAGTCATAGCAGCATTTTTTGTAGCGCTCTTTTATGGCGCTTCTAGTCCTGATCAGACCTTACTTTCAGGTTTAGCTATGGGAACACATGTTTTTGTTCTAGCACCTTTAGGAGTACTAGGGGTTACAAAAATAGCTGATACATCTACTAATCGCGGGAAAATTATACGTGGTTGGTTACTATCAATATTTTCAATTATTTGTGTAACAGCTATTTTCCCATTAATGTCTAGTTTCCTTGCACGATTGATCTTATACCTAATTCCCATTGGTGTAATTCTTGCTGGATTAGCGATTTTTTATATAGTTAAAAGAATTAACATGCGAAAATTCAAAGCTCTTGCTTTAATTGGTTTGACAGGCTGCATGGCTTTAACCTTAGCATATTCGCACCCCAAACCTGAGAATAATTGGGGATCTCAAGAAGTCTTTTGGTCAGCTGAATTTGATTCAGTATATTATCTAGTAGCATTTGGAAATCCACCTAATAATACCATTTGGCAACCATATTATCCTATGCAAGTTGACTCTGATTTCAGAATAAGTGTTATCGTTCAAGGCATAGGAGGTTTTGATACACCTCTGCACAGTGGTGGTGGTAGTTGGCTGGCACGATTCATCAGATTAAATGAAACTGACATAGATGATTTTGCAGTAAATTCGACTATAGAATCAATCAATCCAAAAATTGGTTATGTAATATTGAATGATGTAATATTTGATACAGGTTACCATACAGGTTGGATTTCTTATGGAGAAGATAATGATAATTGGATTACTATATTTCCTGATATAAGATCAATACTTTCATTGAATTTAAACATAAATCGAATTTATGACAATGGGATTGCTTTTATTCTTGTGCCCAGATAAGTTTATTTAACCAATAATGATTGCAATCCATCAAGTATTAAAGAGACAAACCAAACCAATACACCAGTGACTAAAATAATCCAATTGATTTTAAAGGTAAAAACAAATCCTACAACTAATCCTGTTATAATTAAACCTAAACCAAGGAATAGCAACAAGCCAATAGGGTGTAGTTTTCTAATATATTTATTCCAAAGTCGCCAGAAAAATCCTTTAGCTAAATATAAGCTAGTTTTAACAATAAAATTACCATATTTTATTTTAGATTTCTCTTCACCATAAACAGCAGGAATAAGGACATTTTTCATGCGTAAATTAGCAACATTAGCTTTAAGCATTAAATCGTTTTCAAAAGCATACCCTTTATACAATGAGCTTAAATTGATATTTCTTAATGATTCAGCGTTAATTGCTACGTAACCATTTTGAGGATCGCTGATATGATGATAACCTGTAACTATTTTATTTACAAATGAAAGTATTATATTTCCAAATCTTCGAAATGTGGGCATACCTTTCCAATACCCACGTTTAAGACGGTTGCCTTTGGTTATATCAGTCTGATCATTAATTATAGGGTCAAGTAAATTAGGTAAATAATAAGGATTCATTTGGTTATCACCAGCCATGATGGCAATAACATCCATACCATCATCTAAAGCTTGTTTATAACCTGCGATTATTGCACCACCAACACCTTGATTCTCGTTAAGTTGAATTAATTGTATTCTAGTATCTTGGTTAATCATAAATAAAACGATTTTAACAGAATTATCTGTCGAATAATCATCAATAACGTAAATATGATCAACAAAATCAGGCATACCCATTAGAGTGTCTTTAATAAGGAGTTCTTCATTAAAGCAAGGTACAACTACACCAATTTTCTTATTATTGTACATTGTTTTAAATCTCCTTTATTTGATTTGATGCCCATTAAAGTAATATAAGTTTGAATTTTTGTAAAAAATTAATAAATATTATGATAGAGCATATTATAAATAGAAATAAATTTTTCCTCTTGATTTTCCCATAGCAATTTATTATTTGTTTCAATAGTCATTAAATATTCTTGCTTTAAAATAGCTAAAAGTAAATCAGCAATTTCCATGGGTTCTTTTTTATTGACAATAAAACCAGCATTAAACTTTTTTATAAATTTCGAAGCATATGTTTGATCAAGAACTAGAACAGGAGTATTAGTTGCTAAGCTTTCAAATAATTTCCAAGGCATGCCAATTTTTGTGTTTAACCCTTTAACAGTAAACAAAATGTATGATAGATCAGCAGCCTTCATATAAAGCAATGATTTATCACGATTCACTCGTCCTATTATAGTAATTAATTCTTCAAGTTGTAATTCCTCTCTAAGAGAAACAATATCTGAATATAGTGGTCCATCACCTATTATAACAACGCTAATTTTTTTTAATAACTCATTATCGGTTATTTTTTCTCTTAGAAGAGCTAATGCATGAAAGAGATCAAACAAAGCAATATCATTTCGTAAAGTACCGATATATGTTAATATAAAAGCAGATTGATCTAAGCCAAGTTCTTTTCTAGCTTCTTCTTTTGATTGCTTTGGAATAAGATCTTTTGCTGGATAATTCCAAATAATTTTGATATCTTTTTTAGTAATTGTTCTAAAATATTGCTCTATAGGTGGACTCACTGTTATTATTTGATCCATAAAATGCATACAAATTTTTTCTACTTTACTTGTTATAGAAGCAAATATTTGACCATACCATTCTCCATAGACAGCAGGTGTTAATTCATGTGAGTCATACACCGCTTTAATTCTATTTGGAAAGATGAATTTCAATAAGACTGAACCTAATATTGTATTAAAATCATTAATGTGCAAAATTATATGTTGATTTTTCTTTAACAAGTTTAAACCTGTAACAAAAATAGATAATTGAAATAATACAGCGGATAGCATATAGATTATTTTGCTAAATGATTTTGATCTTAAAAGTTGTTTATTCTTTACTGTTAAGTAGTCTTCATTATAAACTGAGTTCACACCATTACGGTCCCAAGTAAGAACATAAACTGGATAATCATATTTTCTAAGAGATGCAGCTTCCTGAAAAACTCTAGGATCTTTAAAGAATGAATTTGTTAAGACCATGTATACTAATGGTTTAGTTTTCTGCATCTTATTTCCTCATTTCTGAATTAAACCACTCATAAAAGAATGTTAGTTATTTAAATAATTTTACTTACTGAACACATCTTAAAAAGTTCTATGATGAAATTTAGTCTGAAATTACTGTTGATTTTTCTATTAATTCATTTTCAATCATTTTTTGTGAATATCTTTTATCCTTCAGTAAGATCACTAATTTGTAAAGACCAAAAGCTATGGTCACTAGACAAATAACACTCCAAACAGAAATAATTGCTATATTGTTAATATAGAACAATAGTATAATTGAAACTAAATTTAGTGAATATAAAATAGCAATTGAAATAATGTGTAAACCGATTTTCTTTTTACTAATAATTAACACAAAAATGATTGTTATAATACTATGAATGAAACCGCCAATAGCAATACCTGCTGGAAAACCAAAAATGCCAAATCTTGGGACCATAATTATCCATGAGATGATTACAGATAATGAATAAACAAAAGATGCAATAGGATTGAACTTAACATATTTTTCAGAAGATAATACATAAGATATTATTGGAGTTAGTATTAGGAAATTCACTTCTTTGAAACATAAAAGAATAACAACTAACCAGTAGGATTGCATATTATATTTATGCAATGTTAAAACATCCAGGATATTTGGATAAGAACCAAATAACAAGAACAGCAAACCCGCAATAGGTATAACTACTAAAGTTATTGCCCAAAGAATGCGATTAGTGAATTCCTCTGCTAGAAATTCTTGTTCTCTATGAAATTTCTGTAGGTTGGTAATTCTAGGTACTAGTAAACCGCCTAATGCAACAGTCAACAGGGTTATTGCAGCTATAGCTGAATCCCAGAAGCTTAATACTCCTAATTCAAGCTCATTTAAGTAAAGATCAGAAATTATTACTTGAATTTTAGAGGTTCCAAAAGCAAACAACCCACCCAATCCAACAAACAAAGCATAAAGTAGCAATTTCTTTGTTACACTCGGAAATTTAAATAATGATTTGATATTAAACTTAACAACTCGTTTTGTAACAATTATACAAACCAAGAATGAAATATGAAAAACTAGCATTGGGATGAAAAGGAAATAATAATTATCAAGAATATAAGTCCATTCTAAAACATAAGGCAAAATCCCAAATATTATCATAGTAATTGTGAAAAATGCAAATGAGATTATTTCCATAATTAGAAGGTTTTTAAATTTTTCAAGCCCTTGTAAGGCATTTCGATAAAAATAGTGAATCATTAAACCTAAAGTAATAGCCATCACCAAAAGTACTTCGATTGCATTCAATTTAAAACCAAAAATACCAATAAAAGGGTAGATAACAATCATACCTATGCCATAATAAAACGATAATTTAATACCTGTATTTTCAATTACTCTTAGCTCATTTGTTGAACTAGCAGCTAAATATCTAGAAATAGCTGGAGCTATTCCATTGGAAATTGGTATTGTCAATAAAGTCGCCCAATAGAAAAGTACAGAAAAATTCCCCATAGTTTCTGGACCATAAACTAAACCAATAATTAAAGGATAGACAATATTTACTAAACCTACGATTATTGTAATGAATAATGAATAAATGAAATTGCTACCAATTGATTTTGGTTTACTGTCAGTGATTTCCATCTTAGTTTAACACCATTGTGTTTTAGGTTTTAGTAGAGGGAGTCTTTCAACTAATCAAATAAATTGTTTCTGAAAAGGAATATGTTCTATAAATTACTTTAGTAACTGCTCATAAATCTCGATCATTTTCTTTGATTGTTCATTTTTATTAAACTCTAATGTAATATGCTCTCGTCCTTTTTTACCAAACTTCAATCTCAAATCATGATTATTCACTAAAATATCAAGAGCTTTAGCTAATTCAAGGATGTTATTTTCAGGCACTACAAGACCAGTTTCATTATGAATAATTACTTCAGGATTTCCTGAATGATTTGTTGTTATGCAAGGTTTTTCACAAGCAGAAGCTTCCATGAGTACAACTGGTGTGCCTTCACAATCTCCTGTTTTATCTCTTATACTAGGTAGCAGAAAAATATCACACTTTTGCATATGCTCTTGGACTGTCTTTCTTGGATTCGCAGTAGCATAATTATCTATAACAGAAACAGAATTTTCGATTTTTAATTCATAGATTAAATCATGAATTTTTTCTTTTAATGGTCCTCGCCCTAAAATAGTTAAATGAGTGTTATTATTATTATCCGTTAATTTTGCGAAAGCATAAATAGCATTCAAAATTCCTTTTTTCTCTACAAAATTTGCTACAATTAAAATCTCAATTGTATCTGGTTCTTTTTGCATATTTTTATCAGCATTAAACACGTCAAGATCAATACCGATATGCACTTTTTTCACTTGTTCTTTTTGTAATCCTAAATCCATCAACCTTTGAGCCATATGATCACTAAGAACAATTGCTATGTCCAAATCATCAAATAATGATTTGTAATAATTCTCATCGTAAATATGTTGATAAGCATCATAACCATAAAATGAAGTAACTAGAGGTACTTTTAATTGGGATTTTAATGGCGAAACTAATTTACCTACAGTACCAAAATGTGCATGTATGAGATTTAAAGTAGGTAAATCTGATATTAGTTTACCAATTTTATTTAATCTAAAATCTAAGCTCGCAGTTTTCA
Organism: Candidatus Gerdarchaeota archaeon; assembly: GCA_016840945.1. The sequence goes on along the minus strand of JAEORJ010000040.1, from coordinate 1,363 downwards.
CATATTGTTTAGGCAAATAGATTGCTTTTGGGTAATAAACAAATACATTATCATAAGAATAATCCTTGCATTTTTTCCCTTTCTCTAGTAATCCTAAATCTCTAGGTAAAGGAGAGATAACATATAATTTATTGAAATTATTTTTTATCGAATTAACTTGATCTTTAATGAATATTCCTTGTGTAAAACTTCCATCGATATTTGGGTAAGCATTGGAAATAACTAATAGATTTTTATCGCTTAGATTCATTCTTGTCACCGGATTATTGGTTATTAATCTTATTCAGAATTTTTCATACCAATCAATTGTTTTTCTCAACCCATCATTGAAATCAATCTTAGGACTCCAATTAAGTATTTCCTTTGCTAAAGAATTGTCTGAATACATATCGAAAATTTCATTTGGTCGATAAGGTATTGCACCAAATTTCAATTTAGACCTTGAATTAAAAAGATCAGCTATTTGAAGAGCTAATTCTTTAATACTAATAGATTTCCCTGAACCAATATTGATAACTTTCCCTCGACCAGTTTCATTTGTTAATGCTATCATAATAGCATCAAGTAAATTATCTATATAATTGAACTCTCTTTTTTGTTCTCCTATTGTTAACTCTATCTCTTCACCTTTCAATAATTTAGTGATTATAAAAGGAATAAAACGGTTAGTTTTCTGATAAGGGCCAAAAACATTAAAGCTTCTTAAGATAGTAATAGGTAATTCATCTATTTTATGAAACAATTGGCAGAAATATTCTGCAGATGCTTTAGTTATCGAATAAGGTGATGCTGGTAAAATTTTTTGATCTTCTTTAAATGGTGGCTCACATCCACCATAGACATCACTTGTGCTTAGAAACACAAAACCTTCAACAGGAGTTCTTTTTATTGCTTCTAATAGATGTATTGTGCCTTTAATGTTTGAATCAATTGCTGCTAGTGCCATCTCATAATCTTTTTGTAAACTAGTATTTGAAGCAAGATGGATAATAAAATCAGGATTAATTTCAGAGATTTTATTTAGAACATCTTTACGGTTAACAAGATTAACATTGTAATAATTAATATCATCCAGATTAAAAGGAATATAATCTTGAATGCTATTTTCTATTGTATCGTGATAATCAATAATTATAGGTTCAATAGAATGTTCTTTCAACAATAGATAGAAATTTACACCAACAAAACCTAATCCCCCTGTGATTAGTATTTTTCTATTTTTAAATTGCTGAAAATCTATTTTATAGCTCACAATCTTGACCAGCATTGTTATTGTTTATTATACACTACACTAATCTACCTTAGAATTATGTTTTGTTAAGATGATAAGTATATTAATTCTAGAATTTATTTCTATTATAAG
>JAEORJ010000039.1 GCA_016840945.1 Candidatus Gerdarchaeota archaeon | reverse complement strand
GAAATTATTTTCCAGGAGTTAGAAAAGAATAATTTTAATATAAATCTCTAGGCGAGTTTACTTATGGCATATGATTTGAAATTAAATGGTTTCGCAATTGAAAAATCAACAATAATTAATACCAAGAAGTTTACTACTCCAACGATGATGCTAACCTATTCATTCAGAGAAAATAATCCTAGACCTTGGATCAAAATCCCCAACTGCTCAGTTATGACTAATGCTTATGATATTCAACAAAATAATCGTCTAGAACAAAGAATAAGAAAAAATGGGATCCATAAAGAATTAGGATTGAAAAATGAAATTTGTGCAATGGATTCTGGTGGGTTTCAATTCATCTCGAGAGGGGAAGAAGAAAAAATCAATCCTGAAGCAGTAATTGATTTACAAAATGCATCAAAAGTGGATATTGCTGTTGGCCTTGACTATCCAATCCTACAAGACTTTTCTCAAGAAAAAGCAATGAAATTAGCGGAAAGATCGTTTATTAATATTGAAATGGCAAATATTAAAATTGATAACGGTATTGAAGTGATGCCTGTTCTTCATGGTACAGATGCAAATGAAATAATTGAGTATTATCAAAAAGTAATCAAAATTAATGATTTTAAGATTTGGGGGATAGGTGGACTTGTTCCTCAGATGAAACAATCTTATACCTCACATACTAGATATTTCAATATCATTGATAGAGTAATAGCTGCTAGAAAACAGCTTAATACTTTAGATGAAAATAGATTACTTCATGTTTTTGGTGTTGGCAGCCCCCTAGCAGGACTTATTTTTTTGCTATCAGGTGCTGATAGTATTGAAAGTATTTCATGGATAATGAACGCTAAATATTTTCTTGTTTACCAAGATAAAATAGGTGCTAGAAAGGTTTCCAAAAAAACAACTATGTGTACAACAAGTGTAAAATGGGATGAATATTGTTGTACTTGTCCTATATGTTCAGGTAAAGATTTGGAGGTAATAGAAGCTCTCATGAAAATTGGTGGAAATGAGGGATTCAAAAATCGAGCAATGCATAACGCTTTTGTTTATCAAAGGATTTTAGGTGAAGCAAAAGAGGCTTTAAAAGAAAATCGATTGATAGATTTTTGTAAAGAGAAATTAGGGAAACATCGATTTTTCAAAGGGATACTTACCTACACATTAGAAAAATTAGAGAAATGCCGCTAACGTAATTGTTTTTTAATATTAGCGACAAAAAATCTTAGAATTAAACTACCACTAATTCAACTTTAAAAATTATTAGTTAAAACCATCGGAGAAATTATTTTGAAGAAAACAAATTATATTATCTTAGCATTAGCCATAATATCCATGTTTACAATCAATGTGGTAAAGGATACTTCAGCAATTACCCAATATTGGGGTGTTGAACCATCTATAAGTTATAATTATAATTTAAACCAAGTAAATATTGTTTATGATATTTCACCAACCAATTATACTTCAACAAGTATAACTTTTAACAATGTAAGTTCCGCACTCCCTCAAGGATCAATAGTTCAATTAAATATAACTGATGTGCAATCATTAAACGTAACTTATGAGCTTAGTGCAGTTGGATTAACAGAAAGTCATACTATAACAAATGAAACATATGAATCACAATTATATGATCTATTACTATTGCCATTAAAATTCGCTAATAAAGAAGTAACTTTGAATGAAATCAAACGAGGATTTACAGGAATTGATTATCTTTTAGTACCAAAATCAGCAGGTACATGGGAAACTTTTGATGGATATGATAATCCATTATTTGTTACATTAATGAGTGAAATCTTTAATGAGCTAGCAGATGTCTATATTGAGGCTGATACTGACATTAATTCTTCAAATAAAACTTGTGTTTTTGAATGGTTCGTGAATGGAACATATTTTGATGAAGTAGAAACAATTGATTTTACCTTTTCATATAATCTAAAAATTGCTTATGATATGCTCACAGGATTGCTTCTAGGTATGAGAGTTGATTTATCGATTGAAGGACTTGAATCAGATGATACTATGTTAATAGTTATTCAATCGGAAGTTGAAAGAGAAAGCTATACTCTTGGTGAATTTACTCTTCCTAAAGGTGATGGTATAAATTTAGATGAATGGTTATCTTCATTGTTTCCAGGATTTAATTGGTGGTTAGTTCCAGCGATAGGTATCACTTTAAGTGGTATAAGTATCATTATTAGAAAAAGAAAGCAGTAAATGCTTTATCTTTTTATTTTTTTTACATTTGTAATTTCATTACTTCTTTTTTGAAATTTTGAGGATCCATATCTAAAGAGATGTCAATGGTTCCACGTGAACCAATTGCTACTATCCTATTATCTAAACCTTCTAAAATGATTTTTTTATCAGTAAAATTAGCTATTAATGAATTCCTACAATTAGTATAAGATATTAATCCTGGTTTAGAAAAGACCACATTTCCATTTTTATCTTTTGGATAAAGCGATGAGCGATAAATTTTTTGCCAGTCACCAAGGTCATCCCATTCATCTAAATAACGCACAGTAGCAAAGGTCATATTAGGGATCAAAAGTCTATGAATCACTTTTGAGAAATCACAGAAAGGACATTTTTGTAAATATTCATTAGTGGATACCTTACTTTCAATTAGTTCACTAATTGTTTTCAATTGTTTTTGAATAATTTCCAGGTCATCTTTTGGATATGGGTATATCTCTTTCAATTGCTTAATTGTAGCGTTTTTCATTTTTACTATCTGCTGTTTCAAAAATTCAGCTCTCACACAGACTACCATGGTTTCAGCTATCATATCATCTTTAGGGATTGTTCCCTTCAACATGAATTCTACAGCCTTATCACCATCGACTTTAATATAACTAAAAGCAGGATTCTTAGTTCCATCAGTTAACATTGTTCCACTCTTAAATTTACCTGCTTCTATTTTATCCAAGATTATTTTGACAGCTTTATGTACAGCGGAGCTTTGATATTGATCACATGGTGAAAGGATCAATATGTCATCATCCTCAGCTTCCATTGATGCAGCAATTATTGGATTACCAGTCCCTTTTCCAGGATCAGAAACAACATTTGTTGGTTGAGTTTTTAATAACTTTATTTTATCAATTATAGATGGGGTTCCAAAAAGAATTGATTTATCACTTGAAATATTTAACAATGGCATCAATAACATAGGTGTTCCTAGATTGGGATCAATTGGTATATCAGGTATATACCTTTGATTATCTTTAATTGGTATATTTAGGTCCAATGTTTTAAAGATAGGAGATAATCTTGTACCACTAAGTTCAGAACCAATGCCTAAATTAATTTCTTTTTGAGTAATTTCCCTTGCAATCATTACCAATATTTTCAATAGAAACACCATATCAAAAATAATAATCAACTTATTTTAACATTATCCATACAATAAAGAAAAAAATAAAAAAGAAAGGAAAAAAGAGCTAAATTAAATTATATCTCTTTTTCAATAAACAAGATTCGCAAATGAGCTCTATTTCAATAAAACCTGTAACATTATTTGGTTCACCAAAGGTTTCGTATATTGCTAATGTTGCATAGTAATCATCGTTGTTTATTGGTTTTTTACATTCTCTACAACGAACTATATCCTCATCACAGAATGGGCAATAAGCTAATGTGTAATCAATAGGATTGCTACAATAGAAACAACGATATTCAAAGTATGTTTTACCAGTATGAGAATGAATAGTAACCTCATCCAATTTAAAATGCTCTTCGTTAGTATTTTTATCATTAAAAACACTAGATAATAATCGATTTATTGTTTTAACAGATTCTCCTGTTAGGTTAGACAACTCCTCAATATTAAGTGTTTGATTATTAGGTACCTTTGCCAAGAGTTGAAGCAGGTGTGTTTGAGTAATTTTTAGATTATGTGGTTTTTGTATTGGATATTTAAATTCCAAAGGTTGAATCAATTTTGTATCCAATGATGCAAAAAGACTAATTAAAATAACAATAACAGAAAAACCTGGTGCAATATATACTCCAGCAAAATAGGACCAATTATCTTTTTTAAGAGGATTATGACCATTAGTAATTTCCCAAAAATCTGATAAATGGTCGTTATCTGTGTCATTCGAGAGAGGATTGGTTTGATAAACATGCACTTCTAAACCATCTTGAATCCCATCTTGATCGCTGTCATGATGTAAAACATCAGTCCTAAAAATTCGTATTTCATCAAAATCATTTAACAAGTCATAATCTGTATCAGGTAGATAAGGATTAGTTTTAAATCGATAGACTGCCAATCCATCAACTAAACCATCATTGTCCATATCAGAATCCATTGGATTAGTATGAAAACAAAAGATTTCTAATGAATCGATAATGTAATCCCGATCAGAATCGGGAAGATTTGGAATTGTCTTAAAGATATATACTTCCGCACCATCTATGAGTTTGTCAAAGTCTGAGTCTCTTAAGTAAGGATTAGTACCATATTTTATTTCATCTCTATCAGAAAGACCATCTGAATCCGAATCAATTTCACTTGATTGTGTGAACTTAAATGGATCAAACACTGGTATCTGATAATTGGTATCTATATGAGAAGCTGGGTTATAAGTCATTATTGATGGATCAATTTTCGGTAATGGATTTGAATTTTCCTTTGCAAGATTAGCATTTAAAGACATCATAAGTGTTAAAGCTGTTAACAAAACAGTTAGAAAGATATATGATAATAAGTTTGATTTACTACCAAACCTATTTTTTTGGCTAATTAAATTCATTTTGTTCATCCCAAAACTAACTTCTTGGCTGTAGAAGTTAATAATTCATGATTAAATACCCCAAAGTATTGTACTATTAACTTTAAGATTACTATTAAAGTTTACCTCAAATCAGAAATTACTTATTTTTTCTATGTTTACTTCTACTTTCTTTATGGTAACAAAAGCTAATGTTTGGTCTATCCAAAGATTTTAAAACGAATCTTGACCGCAACGAATCCAAATACTATTTTTGTATTGATAGCTTGTACAACAACAAAAATAGATTGATTAAAACACCTGGTGAATTATAATTTGGATAAATATTCTCAAGAAGTCTTACTTGCACTAACATCAGATAATTACTCAAAAGCAGTTGAGAAATATCTCTTATCTTATGATAGAGTAAACTGGCAAATCTTAACTGAGAATTACTATAAATTTACTCCCTATGAAGCTGAATGCATTATAGATGAAATTGTTAAGAAAATGGATATACATATGATAATTGACATTTTATCATTATCTAATATAATCGGTCAATCTATTGCGTTATCTAATTCTATGATAGAAAAATTCACCAAAGTTAATTTAACAGGATATAATGAACTTTTAAATGATAAAATAGAAAAATTACTTGATTCAGAAATTGCAGAAGAACGAAGGATTGGGTTATTTACAGCAGGTCATCTTGACAAAGAAGAATTCTATGATAAAATTGAAGGAATGTCCAATTACGATATTTTATTTGAAGATGCTTATTTTGCATTAGGTTTAATGAGTGATAAAAAAATAGTTGAAGCATTAAGTAATAAATTTATGACCTTAAAAAATAATTTCATACAACAAGCAGCTATTGCTAAAATACTTGCAAGAAAAGGCAACCCTTTAGCAGCTCTCTGGTTGTATAGGAATAAAGAATTCGATTTTACTACACCTTATACCAAAGCAATTTACTTAGCACGAGAATTATGTTGGGCAGGTATTAAACCTTCTTTATTTTTGACTTCAAATGATGATTTTATTCAACCTATTACCATCAAATTTGTTGAAGTTATTTCAACGATATTCGCTTATGATATAGACTTGATTGCAGAAATTGAATTGGAAAAAACTGTCAGAAAAATGCTTGATATGTTAGGAAATGATCTATCAATTGATTTAATAAAAGCACTTTATGCAGTTAAAATTGCGGTTGACGATATTTATCATAATTATGATCCATACTCTATAAAACGAGAAATTCGTACAAATATTATAAACACCTGGCAATTACTAAAAGGATTTCCAAATGAAAATATAATCAATTATTTGAGTTCTTTTGTTAAAATTAGTTTATCAACTCATAATGAAGATTTTGTTTTAGCATTAAGAATAATTCGTAATTTTAAATTGATTGAATTTGAAGAACCAGTTATAGATCTTCTTAAAAAAGAAAAATTAACTATAGAACAAAAATTCGAAATCATAAGCTGTTTAGGGCAAATTAGTAATGAATCATCAGTAAAACATATTATTGATTTAATTGATCAAGAAATTGATCTTAAGAAGAGAATTTTCACTGAACATAGTGATGACAAGACTATATCAGACATTGACTATGTAGATGATTTTGATAATGAATTAATTATCAGTTTAAATCAAACATTTGAACTTGATATATTGAAATGGTTCAATACAGATTTCAATGAAATCTACTATTGGAATGCTTTGTATGCTTTAGGGAATATAAAATCACAAAAAGGACTAATAGTCTTATTAAAAGCACTTGATGACTATGATCCAAAAATTAGATATCAAGCAGTCAATAGCATAAAACAACTAGGAATACTTGATCCATCTATTGAGGAAAAATTATTTGATATAGCCCAAAATGATCCTTTTATGAGTGTTCAAAAGGAAGCAATAATTGCACTTGGTAAATTAAATTCAAATATCGCAATCGAGTTCTTTATTAAAACTATCTTTAAAGCGATTGAAGATGGTATACTTGAACTAGCAGGTGAAATAGATGCTGCTTATGATGATCGATGGGAATTAGATGAATCTATTTCAACAGATAAAGAAGAAGAAGGAATAGGTACTACCGCAAAAGTAAGAGATAGTTTACTAGAACCAGCTGATAATATGATTGACAATGATATCTCTAAATGGATAAAACGTTTAAATCGATCCTCCTCCTCATTTGAAGAATCAAAAGAATTAGAATTACGTGAGGATTTAACTGAATTTGATGAGGAGTTGAGTGATAATATTGATTACCTTGATGAAGAGCAATTCTCATCCATATACGATCAGACTGAAATTGATTCTGAAGCGAATGAGGATAATGAAAGTAGTGAAGATGATGAGGAATGGCTATCTGAGTTAGGAGAACAATTTAGACGTATCTCTATTGTTGAGAGTGCGATTGAAGCATTAAAGCTAACAATAGCGGACATACCTTTAACTGAGGTAAAAGAACTAATTGAACATCCAGTAGATGAAGAGCTATACAAAGATGCTTTAGTTATATTAGCTAAGAAAAACAATTCTTTTGCTATTAATGAATTACTGGGATTATTTGATAAAACAGATTTTCTCCGTGCAAGAGAAATAGTAGATGTACTTATTTTTACCAATAATAGTCAATTAAATCAAATAAAAAACAAAGCAAAAAATACTATTGATTGGATTTTAAAAGAAAAATTAATTTCAGTAAACACTAAAAATAAAAGTCTATAGTTAAACAGTTTGAATGGTTGAAAGTAAATTAAGTATTCGTTCCTTAATTTCATCTCTAACTTTTCTATAAAATTCAATATTTTGTCCTTTAGGATCTTCCAAATCCCAGTTTTCACTTTTTGTAATAAACCAAGCAGGGCACATATTTTCAGCACCGCAACCCATGATAATAACAAAATCAGCTGTTTTAGCATATTCAAAATCGATTTTCTTTGGATATTGTGAAGAGATATCTATACCTATTTCTTTCATAACTTCAACAGCATTAGAGCTAATTTTATCAGCAGGTTTGGTTCCTGCACTTTGAACTTCAAGAACATCTTTGCCAAGATGCCTAGCAAAACCTTCAGCCATTTGACTCCTGCTAGAATTACCAATACAAATGAAATAGACTTTCTTCATAGTCATCACAGAGTAGATCAAACACTAGTAATAAGTTAGTCACTACTTCTATAAAAACCTTCAAGAAATTTGATTCTTTGAGCAGATTTAGAATATTCATCTTCTCTATACCTGGCAAGTAATAAGAGTGCCATAGTTTCAAAAGCTTCAGCAACACCTTCACCAGTTAAAGAGGAAGTATCAAAATAAGCGTCAATGTCTAAAGACAACTTTAGAGTATCGATATCATCTTTCCAAACCTCTGTTTCAAGATTTAAATCAGACTTGGTAGAGATAAGGATTTTTGGAGCATAAGGATCAAGCTCATCTTTAATAGAGTTAAACCAGGTTTCTAAATTATAGAAACTATCACGACGAGTTGTATCGAAAGCCAAGAAAATTCCTTTAGCACCACCTGCAAAAGCTGCACGCATACGAGCAAAATGATCTTGTCCGCCAATATCAAAGATTTGCAAAGTGACACTAATATTATTGATATAAATCTTTTTTATGAAGAAATCACAACCAACTGTTAAACGGTAGTCAGCAAAAAATTCTTGTGTAGTAATATGTGTACAAATACTAGTTTTTCCAACTGCACCATCACCAACTATCAGTACTTTGAAAAAGGCTGATCTATTTTCTTCACTCACTAATTTTTCACCAGTTCACCTAGTTTTTTTATCTTATTTTACTAAATTGTGATTCTTTTTTTTAGCAATTATCAAGCATCCTTCTACTTTAAAAGTATTATTTTGTAGGTATATTCCGATAAAATATTTACTAGTCATTTTTAAGTTTTTTAACGACCAAAGATTTCTTTTGGTATTATTTCACTTGGTGTTGATAATTGATATTGGGTCAATCTCGAAACAAACGAATTTTTAGGGGCTTTTGTTATTGCTTCTTTGAAGTACTTTAAAGACTCTTTTTCATTTTTTAGTAATCTGTTAATTTCACCTGCTAAATATAAATATAATTCCTTAGGATTTTCTTTATAGGAACCTTGAACGAGTATTTCTTCTAATAATTCCAATAAATATTTTCGAGTTTTTTCTAGGTTACCATCTTTTAATTCGCGATAAGCATAGGTTGCTTGTAAAACAGCAAAAATTTTTGTTTCGAGTGAAGTATTTGATAAATATTCAGCTATTTCTAAGAAACCATCACCTGCGTTGAAATTAGTCACTTCTTTCTTAGTAAAAGCTTCTACTTTTGCTATTGCTTTTTTTACAAAATCTAGATTTATATCAAATACCCTAATATCAACTGTGAAAGCTGAAAAACCACATTTTGGGCAAATATTGTTTTGAAATAGTATTGGTTGTGGTTCTTCTTGGCTAGCAATATATAAGTCACTATATCTAGGTCCAAAGGTATTATAACTTCCTAATACTTTAGATTGAAAAATAGCTTCACAATATGGGCAGGTAAATAATTCATCAAATAACAGAGGCATCTATTTATCATCTCTATATTGACTGTTTCTACTCAGGTTTTTCTGTAAGTAGAAATTTCTCTTGAACTTCACCTTTATAATGATGTGGTTGTCTTCTAACTTTATTTTGTGCTTTTTCTATTTCTCTTGCTTCTTCGACCAATTTTGCTGCAGCAAACATCATTTCATGTCCTGTTGCAACCTGAGGAATATAATCAAGACGTTCATCTATTTTAAAACAACCTTCTGAATTTATCTTAGCAACTTTTTCAGCTATCTCAAGTGCTGCTCGAGCTTTTGCTTCTGCATAGGGATTACTGAATTTGGCATATTTTGCAGCTTTTTCCGGGGTAATCGTTAATTGTGGAGGATTGAATTTTTTCTCATTGATCAATTGCTCTAATAGCTCATCGATTTTTTGATAGAGCATACTAAAAGCTCCACCTATTGCTAAAACTTT
>JAEORJ010000370.1 GCA_016840945.1 Candidatus Gerdarchaeota archaeon | reverse complement strand
AGTGCTTGATAATAATACAGTTTATACTATAAGTCAAAGCTTATCAATTATTAATGCTACGGAGGTTTCTTCACCATATGAAATAGGAAAGGTTGTCTCTAGCAATTTAAAAGCAATAGCAATTCATGCGGGGAGAGCATTTATAACAAGTTATTATAAAACATCGATTTTTAATATTACTGATATAACTAATCCAAATTATCTAATGGCTGTAAATTTTGGTGGTGAAACTTGGCGTATCTATTTCAATGATCATTATCTTTTTTTGGAAGATTATAGAGAAGGATTAGAAATTATCAATATATCAGATGCAACAAATACTACTTTACTAACTACGCTAGGTCTACCAACTAATACGATCAAAGGTGCTTGTGTAACAAATAATAATGCATTTGTGTTATTCAATGATAGAGTTCGAATTTATGATTTAACAAATATTGAAAGTCCTGAACAAATCGGTTATATCCCTGTTTCAGCTGCAGGTTCTATAATTGAAGGTGATTTCCTTTACCTAACAACTTATAGTTCATTTTTAATTTATAATATAAGTAATATAGCAAGCCCCCAATTTGTGGGGTTATGTAATTTACCTTTTGCTTTTGATGATGTAAAAGTCAAAGATAACTATGCGTATATCTCTTGTCTAGATCAAGGATTAAGAATCATTGATATATCAAATAAAAGTAATCCTATTCTTGCTAGAACCTATGATGATAGTAATTTCCATATTTGTTCTTCCTATATAGTAGGAAATAATCTCTATTATTCAGGTTTAATAAATTATTATCAAAAAGTAGGTGTGTTAGATATCTCAAATCCCTTAAACCCTCATCAAATGATGGCCTATTCGATTACCGGAGGTCATTCTTCACAACAAGTGTATGTAGAGCATAATATTGTTTATGCGGCATGTGGAGCTGGATCACTTATTCTAAACAGTTCTACAGAAGATCTTACATTACTTACTCAATGTGGAAAAATATCATATGATATTAAAAGAATTCATGGTTTGCTATTTGAAATAAACAACTATGATGGATTAACAATTTATTCAATAGATTTGGATGAAGATGGAATAATTGATTACGAGGAGGAAATGATATACTTCACAAATCCATATGATCCTGACACAGATGGTGATGGAATTACAGATGGCGAAGAAATAGCTAATGGTACTGATCCTCTTAGTCCAAATAAAAGTCCAATAATAGGAATCGATATTAGCATTTACATTTGGTTAGGATTAATTATTGCTAGTGCATTCTACTTTCTAAACAAAAAGAAAAAATAAAACCAATAATTCTTTTCAATTCAAGCATAAAAATTCTTATGCTTTTCTTTTACTTTTTATTACTTCAAAAATGATGATACTAAAGATAGTCAATTCTTCTTTTTTATCCAGAAGATTTGATCGTAATGAATGACTTTTTTGATTTTCCCTTTTTTAGCCATGGTTTCTAAAAGATTAAGAATCTTATCCTGTGGTAAATCAAGCATTGCAATAATTTGCTCTTCTCTTAATGGATGCCTTGTTGTGATATTTAGAATTTGTTGCTCCAGATCAGTTTCTTGTTCAATATGAAATCCTTCACTAGCTTCGTAATGAGCAATATTGTAAGCTTGTAATTCGGAACAAATTTGTAAAATACGATCTTTGGAAGGAATTTTCACCCACTTTTCTGCAGGGGGACGTATAGGAACATTAACATAAATCCTATCACAATGAATCTCCTCAAGTGTATGTTTTATTTTAGCAATAGTTTCTGGATCATCATTTAATCCCTCAACAAGCATAACTTCCATCCAAATTTTTCCTTTATATTCTCTTCTGAAAGCTTTCATTCCTTCGATAATTTTATGGATTTCCAATCCTTTTATTGGTCGGTTGATTTTCTTAAAGAGAGTTTGAGTTGTAGCATCTAATGTTGGTAGAATAACATCTGCTTGTACTAATTCTTTTCTGAGTTGTTCATCATATAACAGAGCACCATTGGTAATTACTGCAATAGGTTTGGTAGTGAGTTTCTTGGTTTCTGATATTAACCATCCTAAACTTTTACATAAGGTTGGTTCGCCTTCACCTACAAAAGTAATATAATCAAAATCCTCGTTGGAAAGAAGGAAAGAATTGATTTCTTGCAGAACCACTTCTTTTGGGAAGAAATCTTCTCGAATATTTGTAAAATGCGTTGTTCGACCTATTTGACAATATACACAAGAATAGTTACATGTTTTGGGAGGAATTGGACTTACTCCTAATGACCTTCCTAAACGTCTTGAGGGAACTGGACCAAAAAGATAGTGATAATTAGTAGTCATAACAAATCGTCTTAATCATTGAATGATAGAATCTATTTTTTACCAACTTAAAAAATTTAGTGAACAATTTATTCAGAAAATCACTAAAAAATTATGAGATATGAATAATTGTTAAGTGGATAAATTATATGCCACTTTAGCTATAGAATCATTTTATGTTCAACAAAAAAATCATTTCTAATACAAAAAATAGCAATTTACTAATTAATTATTTGAATTCTCCACTTTTTTGATTCTAGAAAAATTAATTAAGACTCCAATAATAATGTAAACGTTTCTTTTTTCTAAATTCTAATCTATACTAAATAAGAAAGGTGAAATATGTGATAAAAAAACAGAGATTATTAATTATTTTTATGATTTTTTTGTGTGTTATAACACCTAGTATTGCAAGTTTTGCAACTCAAATAAATAGTTATGTAATTATTGATCCTCCCCCAGTATATCCACCACCATACTTTACCTCCACACCTTCAGCAAAAACTGTAAATGAAGGTGTTAACGTACGTTTAACATGGACAGCTTATTCATTTGCTAGTCAATCTTCTAGGAAGGCCTATATTTATATCGATAATGTCTTAGTAAGAATATTTTCAGCATGGTCAAATGGACAAAGCCTTTATTTTGACTTTTCAACTAATACACCCAAAATTTATTCATTTAAGTGTGTACTCACAGATGCTTATGGATCTAGGTCCAATACGGTTTCAGTTACAATATTGAATATTCCTGAATGGACTGTCATGTTCTATTTAGCAGGAGATAATGACGCGATAGTTAATGATGGTGCAGTATTCAAAGATGGTATATTAACTGATACTGGAAGTGACGATGAAATCCAATTAATCTCTCTCTTAGATTTATCAAGTGCTACTTCTAAATACTGCTATTATGGACCAGATTCTCAAGTAACTCGGATAGATCAAGGTGAATTGAATCTTGGTGCAGAGGAAACATTGGAAGATTTCATTGATTGGGGTATTGCTAATTATTATGCAAAAAATTACATGGTAGTTTTATTCGACCACGGTATGGGCATTATGAATTATCATTCACCCTATAATATAGGCGGAGTTTGTTATGATATGGATGGCACTGATTACTTAACTCCGATGGAAATTAAGACTGCCCTTTCAGGAAAGAATATAGACATTTTAGGTATGGATGCCTGTTTAATGGGTTCAACTGAAATCATGTATACTGTTAGAAATGAGGTTGATTACTATGTTGGAAGTGAAGAAGTAGAACCAGCTGGTATAAGTAGTGCTATGGGTATAACAATTTTAGATGATGATGGCATGTCAAGTGGTTGGCCTTATGAATTGATATTTCCTTGGTTGAAAGCTCATCCCACTTCTTCTGCAGCAAGTTTGGCAAGCATGATCGTTGATAAATATGAAGAAAGCTGGAGTCGTATATTCAATGTAGAAGTTCGATTTCTAGATTTTGAAACTGGACGATGGGTTGTTGAAATTTGGGAATTTACTTTTGATGGTACAATGAGTGCTATTGACACTTCGTATATGACTTCAATTGCTACACAATTTACTTCATTAACAACGAGTTTATACCCATACCTTGTTTCCAATGGCGCTGATCTGTACAATATTCGTACACGTTGTGAAACTTTCTATCTAAATCACTACATAGATCTTTATGATTTCTTGAATGAAATATTAGCTGAACCCATTCTTAGTTCTTTATATACATCAGTACAGACATTACGATCAACAATTTCAAATGCAGTAATAAACTATGCCTATTTCCAAAGCGGTATGTCGTTTAGTCATGGAATGTCATTATACTTCCCAGCAGTAACAGGAACCTTCTGGTCCGAATATTTAAACACTCAATGGAATATTGAGACTGGTTGGGGGATTTTCCTTCAGAGTTTCTTCAATACAGATGTTTTACCTGTTATCAGCTCACCAGCTGACTTTTATGCACTAGCAGGAGAACAATATTCAATAACATGGACTGGAAATCCAAAAGAAACAGGTTCCTTTACTTATGAGATATATAGAGGATATGTTGTAGAAAGTGGAAGCTATTCACAAAGCTCATCAACAATAACTTATACTTTTACTGCTCCTCTCATTCCTGTGGGACATATTGTTGATTATGTCTTCAAATGTAGAATATACAATTCTTGGGGTTATACAGAGGATACTGTGACAGTTCATGTAGTTAATTTAATAATGTAAAGGTATCTAGCTTCGCTAGAAGCTAGATCAATCTTTTTTTTTCATAAGAAATTGACATTGAGGACATTCATCCATTTTTTCAATCCACACCAAAAGATGATTTAGATGAAATACAGCATTACAGTTAGGACAAGAAATAATTT
>JAEORJ010000038.1 GCA_016840945.1 Candidatus Gerdarchaeota archaeon | reverse complement strand
CGGGGGAAGAACATGAACAATTGAGGTCTATTATGACTAAACCATTAGTAATTGTCTATTTTTTAAATGAAATGATAGAGAATCCTGAAATTGCAGAACAATTTGGCTTTAATTTCACTGGTATCCCGGATATATTTTTATTCATAGGCTCAAATGATACAATTAAGAATCTAATCTATGCTAGTTTTGATTCTTATGACGAATATTTCATAAATCAAGCAGTTATACAAGCAATTAGAGCAGAATATGTGCTTCTCGGTATGGATATTGATGCAATTCAGTTGAATTACGTTTATCGCGTTGGAATTTTAATGTTGTTAGTGACATTACTTGCTATGTTTTGTATTATCGGAGTTAGTTATTTATCTGCGAAAACCGCTACTGGAATGGCACGTGATATTCGAGAAGATTTTTTTAAAAAAGTTGAAAGCTTTACTAACATTGAATTTGATAGATTTTCCACGGCTTCTTTAGTGACTCGTTCAACGAATGATATAACTCAAATCCAATTGATAGTAATGTTATTAATTCGAATCGTATTTTATGCACCAATAATGGGTGTTGGAGGTATATTACATGCTGTAAACTCTGCTCCATCAATGATGTGGATAATAGCTCTTGCCGTGGTAATTCTGATTATATTAATAATTATCATATATTTTGTTGCTATTCCCAAATTTAAGATAATACAATCATTGATTGATAGACTTAACCTCATTTCACGCGAAAATCTCACAGGAATGATGGTAATTAGGAGTTTTAACAAACAAAGATACGAAGAAAAGCGATTTGACAAAGCTAATATTGACTTAACTGAAAAAAGTTTGTTCATTAATCGAGTCATAGTTCTTTTAATGCCAGTAATGATGTTTATAATGAATGGAAGTATGGTCTTAATTATATGGGTGGGTTCTCATGGTGTTGCTGATGGATTGATCCAAATTGGAAATATGATGGCGTTTATGCAATATTCGATGCAAGTTGTTATGTCATTTCTAATGATTTCAATGATGTTTATACTTTTACCACGAGCTAGCGTCTCTGGGAAAAGAATTGCTGAAGTTTTAAGAACGGAGCCATCTATTAAAGATTCTCAAGATTTAGAGGTCTTCAAAGAGCCATTCAATGCTACAATTGAGTTTCGTAATGTATCATTTCAATACTCTGGTGCAGAAGAAAACGTTTTAGAAAATATTACATTCACTGCACATCCAGGAGAAACAACTGCAATAATTGGTGCTACAGGATCTGGAAAATCGACACTCGTGAATTTAATACCTCGATTCTATGATGTTTCATCGGGATCAATCCTTATAGATGGTGTAGATATTCGAAAGGTCTCACAACATAATTTGAGAGAAAAAATAGGGTATGTCCCTCAAAAAAGTTCCCTTTTTTCGGGTACAATTTCAAGTAATTTATATTATGCAAATGAAAATGCTGAACAGGCAGTTATACAATCTGCGATAAACATTTCACAGGTGTCTGAATTCATCAACGCTAAACCCGAAGGTTTGAAATCAGCAATTGCACAAGGGGGTATGAACGTTTCTGGAGGGCAAAAACAGAGATTATCAATTGCCCGGGCTCTTGTAAAACAATCTCCGATTTATATTTTAGATGATAGTTTTTCTGCTTTAGATTTTAAAACAGACAGTGCATTACGAAGGGCATTTAAAGAAAATATAAAAGGTGCCACATTGATAATAGTAACTCAAAGGGTTTCCACCATAATGGACGCAGAACAAATAATTGTACTTGACGAAGGTAAAATTATAGGTAAAGGTACGCATAAAGAACTAATGAAAAAATGTGAAACGTATAAAGAAATAGCATTATCACAACATACAATGGAGGAATTATTATGATGCATGGAAGACAACCACCAGGATCAACAGCTAATTCTCAACCAAGAGGATTAATGGGACAACGTCCAACTAGAGGACCGATGGCAATGATGAAGGGAGATAAACCCAAAGATTTCCAAGGTACAGTCAGAAAATTACTAAATTATATGGGAAAATATAAAAAAGCTGTATTAATTGTAATAATTTTTGCTATAGCATCAACAGCAGCGACTATCTTTGGCCCTAAGATATTAGGTATGGCAACGACAAAATTATTTGAAGGATTAATTGCGCAATTGAGTGGTACAGGTTCAATTGATTTCGAATATATTGGACTTATTATCCTCATTACTGTTGGATTATATGTATTTTCAGCTATATTTGCCTTCATACAAGGTTGGATAATGGCGAGAGTTTCTGCTGATACATCATATAGATTTAGAAAGGACATATCCAAAAAGATTAACAAGTTACCTCTTAGATATTTCGATAAAAAAACTCACGGAGAAGTTCTTGCTCATATAACTAATGATGTAGATGTAATTAACCAGAACCTTAGTCAAAGCCTTACACAAATAATAACTTCTGTAGTCACCGTAATCGGCGTGCTCATAATGATGTTTACAATCAGTTGGATTTTAACTCTTATAGCAATGATCATCATTCCTGTATCATTATTTACTGTAAGTATAATTGTTAAAAATTCTCAAAAACATTTCATACAACAGCAAAAATATTTGGGACATGTAAATGGTCATGTAGAAGAAATGTTTAGTGGGCATGTTGTAATGAAATCTTTTAATGGAGAAGAAAAAAGTATCAAGAAATTTTTAGGATATAATAATACTCTTTACAAATCCGCATGGAAAGCTAATTTCTTTTCGGGTTTAATGATGCCATTAATGATGTTGATTGGTAATTTAGGATATATTGCTATTGCTATATTTGGGACTATACTTGTAATAAACAACTCTATTTCTATTGGTGATATTCAAGCATTTATTCAATATATACGCTCATTCACACAACCCATGACTCAGCTTGCAAATATGTCAAATACTCTTCAGCAAACTGTAGCAGCCGCGGAAAGAGTTTTTAAGTTCCTTGAAGAAGAGGAGCAAATCTTAGAAACTTCAACACCTATTATAGTTCCAGATAGCGATAAATATCAAGTTGAATTTAAAAACATTACTTTTGGATATGATCCTGAAAAGATTGTAATCCATGATTTTTCAGCTATCGCTAAACCTGGCAAAAAAGTAGCGATTGTCGGTCCAACAGGTGCAGGTAAGACTACTATTGTTAAACTATTAATGCGTTTTTATGATGTATTAGATGGCGCTATATTGATTAATGGTAAAGATATCCGAGATTTCACTCGATATGATCTACGTAAATTATTTGGTATGGTATTACAAGATACATGGCTTTTCAATGGGACTTTAATGGATAATATTCGATATGGGCGTAGTGATGCAAGCGATGAAGAAGTAATAGAAGCTTCTAAAGCCGCACATGTTGATCACTTTATTCATACAATAGCAGAGGGTTATAATATGATTATTAATGAAGAAATTTCTAATATTTCTCAAGGTCAGATGCAACTTCTAACCATTGCAAGAGCCATCTTGGCAGATCCTAAAATTCTAATTCTCGATGAAGCAACCAGTTCTGTAGATACACGTACTGAAATTTTGATTCAAAAAGCTATGGATGAATTAATGGTCAACCGTACCAGTTTTATCATAGCACATAGATTATCAACAATTCATAACGCAGACCTAATTCTCGTAATGAATGAAGGAAATATAGTCGAACAAGGTACTCATGACGAATTGATTTCACGCAATGGATTTTATGCAGAAATATATAATAGTCAATTTAAAGCCATTGATATATAATTTTTTTTTCTATTTCTTATTTAGATTTACTATCTTTTTGTTGTTCTATCAATAAAAAATCTATAAGCATATCAATCAAGATTGATTTATCTCGAAAAAAATTAATAATATTGAAAAAAAAAAGATTATAATAATCCTTTAGGACCATTTTTATAAATTTCAAAAGCTTCATCAACAGAAGCATTTTCGTGAACAATAGCTCTTACAGCTTGAATCATTCCGACTGGACTGTCAGATTGAAAAATATTCCTGCCCATATCAACTCCGACAGCACCATTATCTATGGCATTCTTAGACATT
>JAEORJ010000369.1 GCA_016840945.1 Candidatus Gerdarchaeota archaeon | reverse complement strand
TGTTTTAGGTTCTTTTTCAACTAATAAAACTGGCTCTTTACTTAAGTCATGAGTATGAGCCCAAGTGAGAGCAGCGCTTAACCCAGATATTCCCCCTCCGATCACTATAAGTGATACTTTATCGTTAAGAATAGTTGGAATCATTAATAACACCAATATAGTTTTATGAAGTAATTCTTAATACTTTAAAAAATACCCTAAAGATTCTTTTTATGAGTAATACTCTTTCCATGTTTCTCTGGAATTCATATCTAAAATTGTAATAAGAGGTTCTCAGTTATATAATTCAAAGTAAAATACAATAAAATTACTGAAAAGGATTTATCATTGATTTAAAATCATCTATCATTGCTTCATAATAAAAATTTTTATTTGAAAAAAACCTATTTATTTACAAATCTTAAAAGGATGGATTTTATTGGCTAGATGTGAAAGATGTGGAACTAGTGGTTCATGGGGTAATTCTGTTTGGAAATGCCCATTATGTGATAAAGAGCTATGTGCAGGCTGTTTAGAAAGCACAGGTAGACAGAACCGTGGTGGAATACTCGGTTTTGGTGAACGATTTAACTGTCCAAAATGCCAAGGAGATATGCGTAAAATAGCTTGGTAAAAAATTCTAACAAAATGCTTTTTATGAACTTTTGTTAATGCTACATAAAAAGAAAGTTTTTCACATATTCTTTTTTTTATTAAATTTAGAAGATGAATTATTGTATTTGAAAAGATTGGATAATTTTGAAAAAAAAAGGAAAGCTGATATAATATCAGCTAAATCAGCAAATCTTTGTGTAAATCTACAGATAGAATGATGAAGCAGTATTGCCATCAAATTTCATGGGATTGTCGCCGCCTGTGTAAGGATAGTAAGTGTCAGCATAAGAGAAGATTGATTCATGGGCAGTTGTTGATGTACCACCATAATGATTGATCCAGGAATATTGTAAGTAATAGTAGGTCCAAGCACCGTTTTGATGAGAAGAATCGTCATAACCGTAACCATTTGCTGTACATGTGGTTGTACAGAAAACATAAGCAGCGTTTGGCATAGCCATTAATTCTGGACCAATTCCACCAGAATAACAATGATCAATGAAAACAAAGAGGTTTACACCTGCAGCAAAATTATCAAGGTCTGCAGCAATTTCATGATCATAATAACAGCCAGCACTTCCAGAACAATCATACATACAGAGATAACTTTCTCCAGCACCATCACCAGCTCCATGACCAGAAGTAATGAAGCAAACAGTATCACCTGCAACAGCTGTAGTAGCTAATGATTGTATAGCAGCACGAACATTTGATTCTGTTGCATACCCATCCCATCGTGGATAGTTTGATGTATGACTATCACCATAAACTTTGCAACTATAACCCATTGGATTCAATTTGTTGTACCAATCAGTAGCGTCTTCATCACAATAGCTCAAATCACTGATATAGGCGTAGTCTGAAATACCAACAATGATAGCATATTTTGTACCACCGCCACCACCATTACTTACTGTAACAGTAATAGTTGTGCTTGTGCCAACATTATTTGCCGCATCATAGGCTTTAGCATAAATTGAATGGCTTCCATCAGAATAGCTAGTTGTAGACCAAGAATAGCTGTAAGGAGAGGATGTATCAGTTCCCTTAAGAGAACCATCAATGTAAAATTCAACTTTTGAAACACCTACATTATCACTAGCGGAAGCTGAAATTGTCGTTGTTCCACTAACAGTTGCACCATTTGTTGGGGCTGTGATGCTTACTGTTGGGGCTGTTGTATCACCTGAACCATATGTTAACGTTACTGTCAAGGTATAGGAACCTGTTCCACTATAGGAACGAACCATAATATACCAGGTGCCTGCTCCAGGACTTGCAAAGGTTACTTCTTCGCCACCACTGGTGTACCCACGCCAATCATAAACACTGGTTGTTGGTACTGAACCTAATTTACCATAAAGGTCAAAATCAACTGACCCACAAGTTAGTACAGAGTACATTTGAGTACAACCTGATGCAACAGCCATTTGGTAGGTATAAGTAGCACCTGTCGCAGCTAAGGATCCAGTTACTGGAGTACCACTTGTAAGGGAAGGATAGGTTGGTGGAGTAGAATAGGTAATTGTTACTGTTAAAGTATAAGAACCACTACCACTATAGGAACGGACCATAATATACCAAGTACCTGCTCCAGGGTTAGCAAAAGATACTTCTTCACCACCAGAGGTATAACCACGCCAATCATAATGGGTAGTTGTTGGGGCTGAACCAAGATGTCCGTAAAGATCAAAGTCTGCTGAGCCACAAGTAAGAACAGAATACATCAAAGTTGCACCAGAGGTTACAACAATAGTGTGAGTCTGATAGGCACCAGTATAACTTAGACTACCAGTATAAGGAACACCACTTGTGAGAACAGCACGTGGGGTAATTCCATCTCCTGTTTGAGCAACAACTGCAATCGCACCGACACTCGCAACTACAAAAATGCTAGTAATTGCTATGGCAATTAAAAATCCCATTTTATGAGTCTTCAAGGATTCATATCACTCCTCAAACTTTACAGAAGAAATTTTTTCAAAAAAATTCTGTAAAGCGATTCTAATATTATATTCTCATTCTTTATAAAGATTATCGAATAAAATACCAGAAGCGTAAAGGGAAAATTAGCGCGATTTTTTTCGATAAAAATAAAAAGACAGAAAGCTATTATTTGATTGGGAGTGATATTTTTTTATCACCTAGTAAAATTGATTGTAAAACTATTGGGTGGAACAGAGCATGGTTGTTAAGAGTTGGGATATTATTGATGAGGAGGAAGTTAAAAAACAACAGAAATTCGATAGAATAGCGGACCTAGCAATTAGTATAGCGATTGGAGGAGCAATATTGACTATATTACCAACAATTGGTGTTGTTGTTGATGTTGTTGCTTTTGTTTTGGGTATAATAGGTCTTAAAAGTCAAAAATATAAAACTAAAGCGAGAAATAGTATAATTATTAGTAGTATCTCCTTTATTGCTTGTTTTGCTTTAACGATTGGCCTTATTATGATATTTAAAGACCTATAGAAAATTAAAACCAAAAAATCATAAAAATAATTACCCCAATGAGGGGGATAAATCTTTTTTGAATGAAAAGACATCGGTGTTTATAGTGCATATCTGCACTAGCACTTTAAAATACAAATCGGTAATATGATGTTCGTAAAAAGATATGCCATGATCCTTTAGGAACTCCTCAAATAATTCTATAATAAATATCCTTCTAATGACTTCGTGATAATTATAAATAAACCTTCTAAACCACTTCAATGCTTCATCAAGATTGCTTACAGAAATTTCTTCTGGGGGAGAATCATAATTCACAATTACACTTATATCAGGGTAATTGGTAACATGATCATTAAACCATAAACAGAAATCGTTTAAAATGTGCCTTACTTTCTCAACACTCCACCCACTTTTCTGCTCGAGAAGTTTTTCCCAAGAAAGATTATCTGAAAATGGAACTAATTCATTTAAACGACCAAGGATTTTTTGGATATCCTTATCGTTAGTCAAAGAATTAGCAATATCTAAAAAAGTAAGGAAGGGATTGAGGTTATTTTCGTAGCTAATATCAACCATTTTGTTGGATACTAATCCAACTAACTCATACTGCATATTAACTATCAGTTCGCGCAAAATAGGGAGTTCATCTATAGTATTACATCGCTTGACAAAGATTTCTACAAAACTATATTCAAAGCCTTCATATTCGCATTTATCATAAAACTCAAACACAATCCCAAGTGGCATATATTTCTCAACGAATAACCAGAAATCCTCATCATAAAATAATACTTCAGAATCCGCAATGGAAAGATTTTCTATCACCAAATTCAATAAATTGATAATTTCATTTATTATTTTAGTATACTGGTCTTCATCTAGATCATCGTAAAAGTATTTTTTTATACTCAAAAGCAAATTTTGACTCGGTATGTTATCATCGATCAATGGCATACCTCAACTAAAGCTATGTTTATAGTTTATTTAAATTCAATGTTATAATGGCAGTATTGGAGGAAAAATTAATCACTTTCTTTCAATTTCACTTAGCGAATCTGCTCAAACTATTTCACTATATTGCAACGAATTATTCAGTAAATTCTACGAAACAATAGACTATGCAAACAATAAATTAAGAAAACATCTACTGCTAGCAGTTAACTAGCTAATCTACGATTATAAAAGTGAAGGATAAAAGTTGAAGGAAATAAAAAAAGAAGAGAATCTAATTCTCTTCAAAACTAAAATAAATATTCTTTAATACCATTCAAATCCTCCACCTCCACCTGGGTAGTCAGAGGCATCATTAGGGTCGGTACCATTGGTAATCTCATAGAGATCGGTGTAGCCATCGTTGTCGCTATCAGAATCAGTGGGATCAGTGTGATACATATTGACTTCCATACCATCCGAAATCCCATCGTTATCCATATCGTTATCTAAAGGATCAAATCCCAAGTTGATTTCAAGGCCATCCTTCAAGCCATCGTTATCAACATCAGCGATCTTGCAGTAGCTGTAAGCAGTGGCATCTGTTTTTCCGCGACTCTTCCAGTAAAGGAACTCAGCCTTGTCATT
>JAEORJ010000368.1 GCA_016840945.1 Candidatus Gerdarchaeota archaeon | reverse complement strand
GGTGTGAGTCTGAACGAGATCAAGATAATAAAGGAATCAAGCGGCATAGATATCGGATGAAAAAAGCCAAAAGCCTAATAGTTCATCCAAGATAATAGTTAGACCGTTATACCAATTTATTCTAGCGAAGAATTCAAATTGATAAGTATCATATGGAAATCGATAACCAGGATCATAAGTGTATTCAGCAATTAATGTAATATCGTTTGAATCTTGTATATCATAAACCCTGATACCATTTTCAATTCCACAAAAAGCCACTGAATCAGAAAGATACATCTGGTAGAGAAGAATAGTAACTTCATAACCAACACGTACAGGATTTTCCTTATCTGAAAAATCATATATCTCAATCATGCTAGAAGATATTACGATATAATTCTCGTAAGATTCAACACCAACAATTTTTCTATTCATGGTTGTTATTAAAGTCACATCAGAAATATCTGAGCAATCAAAAATGTAAGCAATATTTCCATTGTCACATGAAAAAAGAATATCTTGCTCAATAAAAATATGTGAAATATAACTATAATGTTGAGTTAATGTTGCTAATAAATAAGGGGCAAACAAATTAGAAATGTCAATTAGAAGCGCACCAGTAAGACCAGCAGCAATAACCATAAGGTTCCCATTGATATCAAAATCATAAATATCCATCGAAGGGTGATGATACTCACCTATTAGAATGGGATCAGTTAAATCTGCAATGTTGAATATCTTGATACCATATCCTTGACATAAAGCAAATAGTATGTTCTCTCTCACATAAAGACGATGATAAATACCAACATCATCATAATTGCTAAGCTCTACAAGTGACCAAGAATCAGTAATATTATAGATAGAAAATCCACAACAACCTCTAGCAAGAAAGATAGTTCGATTATTTAAAACTATATCATCATATTTACCATTTGCTTGTAAATGAGCAATTTTATTTTCAGTGGAAAGGTTATTGAGATCATAAATCTCACACCCATCCCAAATTTCAGCTGTAAATAAATAAGAACCATTAATAAAACAGTCTTTAATTAAGCCACCATCACTTATTCTTCCTAAAAGGGTAATTTGTGTTGGATTGCTGTAATTCAAGACCATAAATCCTTCTTCGTTTTCAAAACCTACAACCATGATATCATTTTTTACTTTTACAAAAACACTAAAGCTATTTGGAGTAAAATCATAAGAACTTATCTGAACAATATTATCTATATCTGAAATATCATAAATCCTTACTTCATTGTAACCAGTCCAAAAAAGTAGATTATTTTCAACAGCTATATGTCCACTAATTGGAATTGATGTTAAAAGTGTTATATTCGTTGGATCTGTGACATTTAACACATATGTATCACTGTAATCTGTAACAAACAACATGTTATCTTCATAAATAATATAGTAGCTCAAATAATTATGGTAGAAACCTAAGATTTCAATTGACCAATAGCTAGTGATATTATGAATTTCTACTCCTGAATAATATAGTGAAAGGTAAATATATGTTCCATTCACAAAAATATCATTTATTTCATTTTCTATATAATAAAGATAGCAAAAATTCGGATCATAAGGATTTGATACATTATAGATGTTTATATCACCATAGGATGATGCTATAAAAGCTAGATTGTTTTGAACATAAATTGTATTAAAATCATATGGACGATAAGTTGAGCTCAACAAAATAGGTTCTTCAATATCAGAAATATCATAAATGTAAAGCCAATATGGGGTTATGGCATAACAAGTTGTATTTATTACAAAAGTGTCAACAATTATGGATACCTCCTCTGTCCAATTATTTAGTTCATTGAAGTAAAAATAATCTAAGGATTGGGATGATGGTAATTTTATATCAATTAATGTACCCGTTGTATTTTGATTATGAATTGGAAAAGCAGGTAAAACAAGCAAAGTAGAAACTATAAGAACAATTAATGTTTTAGTTCCTTCTTTCCTTGATACCATAATTATCCCCAACTAATTATTAGCTAATTATCCAATAAATCATTCTATAATTAGAATATAATTAGTTAATGTATAAATTACGATACTAAAAGGATGAATCTAGTATTTAGATTGATCATTATTGTAGTCAATAAGGTGAACATAGCTAAAACAATTAGGAATATGAGAATCATAAACTCCATGGGAATTTAATGAAAAACCAATTGGTTGTTTCATATTTGCTCTTGGAGTCAGATATTCGAATCTAGAGAAGTTCACTCGAAAGGTAGAACCACCTATTGGCTTGAATTCACCACCAAAAAGTGATTGCATACCATTCCAAGGATAGGCTAATTCTACAGTCCAACCCTTATCTATATCATTTTCACTATTTATGGTTCCTTGCACTTGAACAGCTGTTTTTAGTCCTGGAAAATCCCAATCCATAAATGCCCATCTACGACCTCGAGGATGTTTATTATATCGAAGCTCATCTTGAAAACCTCCAAGAACATCCACAGAATGATCATAGAGATTGAATTCTGGAATATCGAATCTACTACCTCTTTTGTAAGCATCTTGCCAGATGTAAAAAACTTCGTAAATTGAACCTAATGCATTTATCTGAAATTCATAATAACAGTCCTTGCCAGCAATAAACAATTCAATATCATTTTCTGTATAAATCAATGAATCCCTTTTTGTTAATTTAGCTTGTACATTTGGTTCCTCTACCCAAAAACCAACATAGAAATAATCTTTATCCCATAGAGCAGCTATTTTTGTTTGAAGTGAAGCAGGTTCACCAGTGACTAATTCAACAAGAGAAGCCTTTTCAGTCTGCTTCCAAATAGGTTTTTCTAAATTACCATCTATCACAATTGGTTCTTTTATCTGGTGACAATTATAATGAGCTAAGTTTTCTTCTGTACAACCATACATTTTCATCCCTTCAATTAGTTCATTGACAAATCATTTTACTGGAAGTTTTTTCAATTTGAAAAATAAAAACCGTGGATTTTTAGCTAATTTTTCATAAGCTTCTGGGTCAATCTCTTTCGCTTCTTTTGTTGGCAGTGGTTCCAATAGCACATCAACATAAAAGTTGAACTTCTTGAAAATTGCAAACATACTCGCTAATGTCCGATGATAATAACTCACATGGTATGGTTTTCCTTCTATTGTCCAGGTGTCATTATAGAGCTCTTTTTTGAAATAATTTTCTTTATTAAACCACAACCAATCAGCATGTGGATGATGAACTGAAAAAACAACAAAGCCATTGCTTTTCAATATTCTATCAAATTCAGAAAAAACGGGCAACCAATTATCAATATAATGGAGTACTAAAGATGAAACTATTACATCGATTGAATAATCATCAACGAAATCTAATGATTGAGATAAATCAGCTTGTAAAATCACAGCTTTTTCTTTCAATCTTTTTTTTGCATGCTCAACCATTTTCTCACTTATATCGAATGCAATGACATCTCCACCATTTTCAACCAACCACTCAGTTAGAACACCGCCACCACATCCAGCATCTAGTACTTTCTTTCCTTTTACTTCTCCTAAAAGAGAAATAATTGCTGGTCGTTCATAATGAGCGTTATAAACAAAATTCTCACTTTTTCTTATGTATACTTCATCCATTTCATCATAATCTTTTGCAGCGTCAGATTTCATAAACAATGGTATACAGTAATGATTTAAAAAAATATATGGTGTTTAAATTTAATTCCATTTCTGTAATGATTCTTTCACCATTGATATGATGGCTTCATTTATCACATCGATAGAATCTTGAGTAATCTCATAATAGTCTAAAATTCTAGGTGAAGGTTCTTCATAGTTTTCGAATTTTTTAAGATAGGATTTTAGATTATTTATTGTAGCTTTTGCTTCTTGAATTGAAACTTGACGTTTAGAAGTCAAATCTGATTTTGTTCCTATTACTGTTATTATAGTATTCATACCTGAGTTTCGTAAAACCTCAACGTAATTTTCAACAGAAGCCAATGAATCAGAGTATGTAATATCAAAAACAATAAATGCTAATTCAGCTCCTCGAACAAATGTTGTATGTAATGGTTTAAAACGATCTGTTGATGAAATTTCCAAAATCTGTAAAACTACATTCTTATTTTCAATTTCTAAATTCTTTATGCTTATTGCTACACCAAATGAATAGCTGGAAGTAGTGTTGAATTCTTCACATTCTATCTGATCAATCAGATTTGTTTTCCCAACATCAGTGTCACCAAGAACAACCATCTTAAGGAGGTGTTTAGATTTCTTTGTCCAAGATGTAGGTGTTAATTCGCTAACATCTTTTGGTGAATATTGTTCTTCTAATTTAACAGTATCAATTTCCTCAATAGCTTTTACAATATCAGGTGAGGAACTCGTTTCTTTTACAGGTTCATCTATTGGAGTGTCTGTGGTCGCATCCTTTATTTGTGCAATTGCTTGCAAGAAATAGCCTTTCTTCGATTTATTTCTCATTTCAGTTGAAGCTTTTTTCAGAGAAGGTAAAGCATCAATTGATTTATCTTTAAAGTTTCCCAACAATTCAGCTGCATTAGCACGAATTAACCAATTTTCATCATCTAGTAGTCCAATTAAAACTGGGATCACTCGATCAATTTCATCTTCATTTACTAAGCCTAATTCCTCAATTATGCGTAATCGTGCATCAACATCTGTAGTGTTGTGCAACTTTTCTATTAGCTTATCAACTGTTTTTGAAGAATTTTCTCCAGACATTTTACATGAACCCATTGATTTTATATATTGATAATCAATTTAATAATAAATAAATTCTGTTTCATGAAATTTACTATTTTTTAGTGTTCTTATTATAAATGCTGTAAGCATAAAGTCGATATTGTTCATCCATGGCTATCATCGGTAGTTGATGGAAGTAAAAAGTATTAGAAACAACTCGAGTGTGAGGTTGTAATTCTTTTTGTAATTTATCTTCTAATCTATCATTAGTGCTTTGTAACAAATAACAAAATATAACATCAGCTTTACTTAAATCTTGAGCAAAAAGATCACCATAAATTACTTTCACTTTTTTTCGTAAAAATAAAATAGTTATTAGAAATTGGCACCATAAGAAACGTATTAAATCAATTTCTACACCAACAGCTTTAGCGCCATATTTTCTAGCAGCAATTATTAAAACGCGTCCATCGCCACAACCCAAATCATATACAAGGTCATCCTTTTTGACACTCGCCAATTCTAGCATCTTGTGAACTTTTTTAATTCTTGTAGGAACCCAGGGAGCTCCCCTTTTATTAGGCCAAGATATAGAAACCAATGTTATAAAACCAAGAATAATTATTCCAAGAGCTACGAAAAATGATGGTTCAGGCATATGAGACTTCCTATATATACATTTGATTTTTGTTATAAGAAATTTTTCAATAATAATCTTAAAATAATGCTCATTAAAAGAAAATTCCAACTATATTAAATGATAAAAGAATGCAGTAAAGTACAATTTGCCAATTTAATAGAAAATATCTACGAACCTCTTTTTTGTATTGAACATAAGCTTCACCAAAAGATGGACCCAACATGTGCTTTTCTTCTATTAAGCTTAAAATAAGTAATACTAACACAACAAAAAATGACACAGCTATCGCTAAACTAGAGCATAGGGCAAATGATAGACTTATAAAAATCAATAGAAACATCGAATACATTGGATGGCGAACTTTTCCGTAATAGCCGGTTTTTAATAATGTATGAGGGGAATTTCGAATTGTGTGAGCACTTTTGTTAATATCAATAATATTAATTACATGATAGCAACCGATTGCAAAAAATACTATACTAATGATTAAATGGATTGTTTTGAATAATGTTAGATAAGGGTAACCAGTAAAGAAAACAATATCTGATTGTTGCCATAATTGAAATTGCCCTATATCAGTCCATGTGAATGGTATTAAACAACCAAAAATTATGGTTAACACAATACTCATAATAATAGCTTTTTTCTTTAATTCCAATGTTATTCACCAATCGATGGTCTAACATTAATTAATATAAAAAAAGTTTCCAATACTTTAGCAATAGCAAAAGTATTGATTTTAAAACTTATGAATCTTCATCTGATTTCTTTTTGAAAACTTTCTCCTTAATTTCATCAGTTTTAGTAACTAAACCAGTATAAACTTGATCAGCTTTTTCATCTAGTGTTTCTTTTAGTGATTTTGATGCTTCTTTTATCCTAGCGGTAGCTTTTGGACCTTCATCAGGTATACTAGCTTCCATAAGATCAACGGAAGGTGTATGAACATCACATGAAAATGATATTGTATCAGCATTTGGTTTAAAACCTTCTTTGGTTAACCAATTGATTGCTTTAGCATATGCTCTTTTAATTAATAATTCCGATTTAGAGAAATCATGGGGACCAACATCAATATGGTCAGGTGGAGGAACTATGATTAATTCAGTTTTATCTTTATAGAGTTGAATATCAGTTGCGAGTTGTCTATTAAGGAGATAAATCATGCTGTGAATAAGAATTTCCATAGCATTTGCTGGTTCTTTATCAGAAGGCAAACCTATTGGAAATACTACCACCCTTTGAGCTCCTAATCGAACAGCAGTTGATATTGGGGCATTATTAAGCACACCACCATCAAGTAAAACTTTATCACCAAAATGTTGTGGTGGAAAGACTCCTGGAATCCCAGCACTTGACATAAGAGCTTCAATAAGCAATCCTTTATTGAAAACAACTTCTTTACCAGTTTTAATATCAGTGCAAACGATATAGAGGGGTAATTTAGCTTCTTCAATACGAGTAAAAGGCATTTTTTCTTCAATCAACTTTCGAAGATTTTTAGGGGAAACAAGGTATTGACCAAATGTGGTTAAATTAACAAGTGGCGTGACTGGTGATGGGGTAAAAACATTCCAAACTTTGATGTTTTGCCAAATTTCTTCTAATAATTGCACACCTCGAATAGAAGGATTGCTAGCATACATAGCTCCATTTAAACTGCCAACAGAAGTACCTAATACCATGTCAGCATGTACACCATGTTCGACGATGGCTTTCAAAGCTCCAACTTCTATAGAACCTAAGCTAGCACCACCTGAAAAGACAAAAGCTGTTTTGGGATTAAATGAATAACTGTTCATAAAAAAAATTACTGGATTTTCATTTATGAAGATTGTTGATTTTAGAGCACCTAAAATTAAAAAAAAAGATTCTCATCCTAGACATGCTAGAATAAGAATTTGTAAAGCACCCCAGCTTAATTTATAAACCAGACATAGGTTGAATAATCTCTTATCTTGGGATATTGATTAGTACAATATTGTCTAGCATAATTGTAGGCATCTACTGCATTATAACCATTATAAACTGCTCTGAAGAAGTAATATGACATCTTTCCTTCTCCAGGTAATGTACTATAGGCATAAGATAAATGGGTTTCATCAGAAGTAGACATAGCTAGATAGGGAGAGGCAGCAAAATCGTCAGCCCAATCACCTGAGTGACAAGACTCAACAAAAATACATTTTCGTTCTGCTTCCCAAGCATTCATGTAGCTTCGGAAGGTATTCGAATAGACATATGAACCACTTGGCCTAAAAG
Source organism: Candidatus Gerdarchaeota archaeon (assembly GCA_016840945.1). The sequence continues at coordinate 5,669 of JAEORJ010000368.1, read as the reverse complement.
CAGTATAAGAATGTGAACCATCATTATTACCATGACCGATAATATAAACGAAGATAGTATCTTCTGCACCTTCGTAAGCATCGACACTACTACAATCACCTGCAACATTAGTGCTATCTCTGAAAATAAAGAATTTAGTATAGCCTTCACTTTGTAAATACCCAACGTATTTATTAATAACAGTAGAAGTTCCAGCATCAGTTGCGTAGAACAACACAGCTATTTTTTCACCGGTACCAGGATCTGGGTCTGGATCAGGATCTGGATCTGGATCGGGGTCACCACCCGCATTGTTAACAGTTAAGTCATTACAATATAAACTGGCATAGGAATAGGAATTACGGTATAAAAGAAATCGTAGGCTATAGCCAGAACCATCAGCATAATTAACTGTATTCCAATTAATTGCCCAGATATTATTGCCTTGATGACTCAAGTCATAATAACTGGTTAATCTGCTACCACTTTTATAAACAGCAATTCTAATACGATATAGTGTATAGCCGTCATAATTAGCAGATATTTGAATTGATTCGGTACCTGCCACTGTATCTCCTGGTTGAGGATTGATGAAATTATAGTAATAAGTCGGGAATGTATCACCGAGGGTGAATTGATCCGACTCGCTCTTTGTTTCACTCACTACCATCAATGATACTGAGGAAATGCTAACTAGTATGAACGTTGCCATTATGAATATTGACAACATGTTTTTTCTAAGTTTCATTTTCTTGCTCTCCAAGCAATAATAACTTTTCCTGTGAAGGAGTGGTACAATATTCGGAAAATTATATAAAGATTTCGAACAAAATACCATTTTGATATATGGTAGGTTATACGGAAATTTTATAAATTTTGAAAATATTCTACCATTAGGTCTTATCATATATTTATTGGGGATAGTATTGTGAAATACAAGAAATCAATTTACGTATTGGGGTTGGTGGTGTTAGCTTCATCACTAATATTCTTCAACGGAGTAACGCAAAGTAAAATAGCAGATAATGAAGAGCAAAATAGCATTATTATCCAAGGAATAGATCAACCCAATACCATCATTAACTCCCAAGTGATTTATGGATTCAAGATTAAAATCCTTCATGCATATTATTATGACCTTGACAATGATAGGTTTTATGATGATGTTTACACAATAATTTCGATTTCATCATTGAGTGGTTATGCGGAGCAAATTGATGCTGATATTTATCAATATATAACAACGCCTTCAGGACGTACATATTATTTTAGAGTTCATGTCTATGGATATGATTCTTACTTCAGGCTATATACAAAGTGGTACAATGTAGCAACAGAAAAAGGATGGTATAAATTCAAAGCTACCATTGAAAATATCAATTACTATGGTTATACGTATGATACTGCTTCGGTCATTTTTGATCCGCCTACAAGTGCACCTGAAGGAGCTATGCCAACAGCTACTGTTAGCATCAATTAATCTATCCAAAAGAACACCTGGGGTTATATAAACGACACATGAATTAACTGATAAACATCTAAGCGTTCTCATTGCTTTACAAGAGAACCCGCTCGGAACCTATGACTGGCTTGCGAAGCGCGTTAAATTATCTAAATCAGTTGTTTTTGGGCTTGTTCAAGATCTTAGTCAAGGGCCATTAAAATGCTTTAATGTTGTTGCTACAGCTAACCTTGTGAATCTTGGTTTAGAAAGTTTGGACTTAATGGTAGAAGTTGATAGTGAGGAAAAAACACAGTTAGTGGAAAAACTATGTTATCTTCATCCCTATACATTTTATCGTGCTCGATGCTATGGTGACATTAACGGATTACTTGTTCAATTTAATATACCAATAGGTAGCCAGAATTTAGTAATTGAATTATTTGAAATTCTTAAGAAGAATAAACTAATTGATAATTTTACTGCTATGCCTTTTAAAAATGCAGAGCCGATTTTTACTACGCCAAATCTTGACTTTTGGAACACAGCAACTAATCAATGGAAATTTGATTGTAATGACTGGTTCAATAAAAAAGTAAAAACAATTGATAAGAAACAGCAAACAAAACAACCAGGTTTAGCAAAAGAATGGTTAACACAATCATATATAGCTATAATTCATCATCTAGGGAAGAATGCTCGGAGAAAGAATACTGAAATTATTGAGGATCTGAAGAAAGATGGTTTTGAAATTACCCCTCAAACCTTTAGTCGTTATGTAAAACAAGTGAAAAAACATTGTATAAAGGATTATCGTGTATATTTAACACCTACAATTTTTGATTTATATAGCACAGTTTTGATCTGGGGTTCATCAAGTGAAGAAACAATATTAGATTTAGAATCACGTATAGTTAGGGCTTCATTTCCATTTAGTTCAACATTTAAAGTTAATAAAACGAATTTCTTCTGGTATTTGCACCTTCCACCAAGTCATTTAGCTAATCTATTGTTTAACCTTCGTAGTAAGTTAACTGATATGCACTTCAATTACATCGATTATAATAGAGCTACTTCATATCTACCATGGCCACCAACTTTTGATGAGAATAAAAAAGATTGGCGCACAGATCGTGATTTTATGATCGAGAGTGTTCTAAAAGAATTAAAAACCAACTGATTACTTGCAAACGGGAAATTGAAAATTAACCTCTTTTTTTTAAAAAAAAATATCTATTCGAAAGAGAACAATTTGAAAATGGTTCGCGATCTATTGATTGGAGTCAATGATATTGAAATCAACGAATGGTTAACTATTGCCTTACCAATTAGCATTGGTTTAGTTATAGTTAGTATTGTTACAATATTCGTTATAATAAGAGGAAAGAATTAAGATTCTCTTGAATCCTATTCTTTTTATTTTTTTATTTATCCATTTTACAACTTTCTTTTGACCCAACTTTTAGCAAAATTAGATAACAGGTTATAATGGATAGTTTCGAAATTAACTACTCCTATAACCTTCTTAGAGCCTTTTTCCTCAACTATGGGCAATCGATTGATTTGATTACTTTGCATAATATCCTCTGCTTCAGATAAAGTAGTTGTTCTAGGTATCATTATTACAGGTGAAACCATGAAATCTTTTGCTTGAGTTATCGGAGAAAAGAGTCCTCCTTCTTTCAAAATTAACCTGTGGATATCTCGATCAGAGATGATTCCAATAGTTTCATCGTGATGGTTAACTAATACGTAGCCTTTTCTTGTTCTCAGTAAGTGCTTAATGACATCTAGTACTGTATCATGTTCATTGACAAATTCAGGTGGGTCCATAAGTGTTGATACAATTATTCTTTCCATAGGAATGGGTATCACCCTCTATAGTTCTAAGCTTATTGCTTAAGCTTTCATTAAAAAAGTTAACTGTTTATCTAATCTTTTAATCTTACTATAAAGATTATTTGATTTTTTGAATTATTACATTAGATTCTAATAAAATCACAAAAAGAAACCAAATGAATTATTTTGGACAAGACCAATGGCAGTTAAACAGATATTTTATAACAGAAAAAGAGTAATATTAAGGAGAAACAATTTTTCAAAACAAATTGTTTAGGGGTTATAATATGAGCGCTGATCAATTCAAAATTCTTAGTGAAGCTGAACAACTTCTCTATAAAGGTAAATTTGAATTGGTCCTGGAAAAGATTAAACAAATTGAAAGAAAAAATGAGTTGTCAAATCACGAAAGGATTGTATGTAATTTAATCAAGAGTTCCTTATATTTCGAACAAGGGGAATTTAATAGTAGTTTAGAACTATCAGAAATCTCTTTGTTAGAAAGTCAAAATTTGAAAAATAACTTTCTAATTGTTAGTAGTCTTCTAATAAAAATTAAGAACTATATACAATTAAGAAAATTTGATGATTGTCTGAAATTATTGACCAATGTCAAAAAAGCATATAAAGATCTTGAATTGATTGAAAAGGATGCCTCTAAAAGGAAGAGGTTGGAAGCATTCCTTTTAAATTTTGAAGCTGAATTTCTACAAAATAAGGGGGATTTAGTACAGGCTCTTGAAAATGCTAAAAATAGCTTAGCACTATTTGAAGAAATTCAACATAAATATGGCTTGGCTGAAGCAAGTCAAAATATTGCTCACATCTATAGCACAAAGGGAGAATTAGAAAGCGCTCTTACTTATTATCAACAAAGTCTGGAATTATGGGAGGAAATTGAGAATAAGCGAAATTTTGCTAAAAACTTGATGTTTATAGGAAATATCTTTACCGATAAAGGAGAGCTAGATAAAGCGTTAGAATATTTTCAAAAAAGCTATGATATTTGTGTTCAATTAGATGAAAGGCAAATCTTAGCTAATAGTCTTGGAAGCATTGGCATCAACCATGCAATGAAAGGGGAATTAGATAAGGCTTTAGAATATTTTAAACAAAGTTTAGAGTTATGCGATCAAGTAAAAGATAAACAAATACTGGCAAAAAATCTAGGGAGTATTGGAATTATTCATCATTCGAAAGGGGAGTTAAGCAAAGCTTTGGAGTATTACCAACAAAGTTTGGATATGAATAAAGAAATTGGTAATATTGATGGAGTAGTAATCTTCTTAGGAAATATTGGTGAAATTTATCGATTGAAAGGAGAACTAGATAAAGCACTTAACTATTACCAAGAAAGTTTGCAGGTCTATGAAAACATTGGTGGAAAAAGTATCCCAATGGCTCTTGCATTAGTAAATAGTGGACTCGTATATCAGCAAAAAGGAAATTCCAAAAAAGCGCTTGAATATTTCAAAAAAGGATTTGATATTTTCAAAGATTCAGGGAACACCAATAGAATAGCTGAAGTTTATTTCTTCCAAATATCTCTCCTTATTGATATGAAACAAATAGAACAAGCAGAAGAAATATTCGAACAATTACAAAACATAAACATGCAAGAAGAAAATAAACTAATAAGCCAAATGACTCGAGTGAGTGAAGCGCTACTCTTGAAAACAAATAAACGAGCAAAGAATAGAGCAAAGGCTGAGGAACTATTAATACAGGTGCTTGAGGAAGAGATGGTAAATTACGAGGTATTTGTAGTGGCTTTGATTAATTTATCAGAACTCCATCTAATAGAACTACAAATAACAAATGATGAAGAAGTGTTAGATGAGCTAAAGAAATTAATGATGAAACAATTGGCAATAGCAAAAGAACAGAATTCGCTTTCACTATTAGTGGAAACATATTATTTGCAAGCACAATTAGCATTAGTTGAATTGGATCTTATCAAAGCTCAACAATTGCTAAACCAGTCACAATTTATTGCTGAGGAAAAAGGACTAAAAAGACTAGCAATGAAAATTTCAAGTGAGTATGATTATTATTTTGAAGAAATAGAGATGTGGGAAGAATTTACTGATAAAAAACCGCCAATAGATGAAAGATTGGCTCACACGAGACTAGAAGAAACAATTACTAGGATGGTCAAAAAACAACCAGTGGAACCACCTAAAGCAATAGAAGAAATTCCTGTGTTATTATTGATTGTAGCAGAAGCAGGATTGCCATTATATTCAAGATATTTCGGTTCTGAAACACAAGTAAATGATTATCTAATAAGTGGCTTCTTAACAGCAATTAATTCATTTATGAAGGAAGCTTTTGCATCGGGAGGATCAGTAGAGCGAATAAAACATCAAGATTATAATATTGTATTGCATTTCCAAAATTCGTTGGGATT
>JAEORJ010000367.1 GCA_016840945.1 Candidatus Gerdarchaeota archaeon | reverse complement strand
CCTCTTCTCTAGCTTTTATTATTTCTTTGGTATTTTTTTCCTTATATTTGTCTTGGCTACCAAATTTATCAGATTATTATATTAAGGAGCTTCCAATATTCCTTATACCTTTTTGCTTTCTATTAGTACTTTCTATCACTTTTTCTTTATGGTTTATTTTTGCACATCGTAAAAAATCTCGTGTAAAACTCATTGCTAAAGATTTACTAGAATAATAGTCTAACCAAGATTCTTGAGTATATCATTCACTTTTTTAAATCAAATTTACTTGAATAGAAATTAGTTGTGAAATTAACAGTATTATTTTTTATTTTTTAGAATAAATTCCCTAAGTTCATTTTGAGCTTTTTCTAAACTTTGTTTACGTATTTGTACTTGATGAATGTCAGAAATTATTTGTTCAATTTTTCCTTGGAAAAAACTATTCATTTCTTTATCTTTACTATATTTCGGATTTGATTTAAGTTCATTTGAAAATTCTTCAAATTTTGGCAACCAAGAAATTAGTGATCGCCTATTATTTAAAACCACTTCACATAAATAAATGCCAATAGAATCCATATAATAAATTCGTGGTTTTAGATATTCTTTCTTTGATATACTAACATAATCTTGCTCTGCATATCCTTGTAGATTTCGAGAAATGGTGCTCCTAGATAAACCTGTTAACTCGAGAAATTTTTCTTGATTAACACTCTTACGGGTAATTAAATATGATAATATTTTGTTAATAATTGGATCGTTTTCAACAAACATATCCATGTGTACGAATCTATCAACTAAAGTAGTTTCCAATTTTTTAATATCAGTTGGATAATCGATAAATTCTTCAGGTGGTAATAAATCGGAAACGTCTTCATTTAGAAAATCTCTATGATTAAAATCTGTGAATACTCTTCTTTGTGTTTCAATAAAATTTCTCATACCATTAAGTCTTCTCTCTAAAAAAGTAGTTTCAAGAGGATATTTTTCTTTTAAGAGAACTAATTTGTTTTGCAAATCTTTTATAAAATTATCATGTTTTTCTTGGTTCCTATTTACTTGAGCTCTAGGGGTAATAATTGTGAATATATACTCATTATTGATAGAATAAATATTTGTATGACTTTTTGGAATAAAATCCCTCACAATAATTGAAGATTGAACAAAGGACTTCAGAATTATTGAAATGAATCCTGTTGAGAAACCAGTTAGCATTTTTAATTGTTTTTGAGTCAACGAATGGTATATCTTCAAATAAGCAAAGATTTCTGATGTTTTCAAATCCACTCGATTTTTATCCGCTATCTGTTTATAGAATTCAAGAATTATTTGTTCAATTTTTTTGAACTCTTTTGTAGCTAATTCTACCGGGATATTTTGTGCCATCAGTTTTCTTTCCAGTTTCTTGGCTATCATTATTCTCTCATGATTATTATTATAACTTGTGCTATTATTGTTTTTCTAAATTATGAAATTTAAAAAATCATTTATATATCGGTTCAATAATATATACTACGGGTGAATATACTATGGATCTCTCAGAATTAACAGGAAAAATAATTGCTGATAGAAATAGTCGAAAATTAGGGCTCGTTGTTGATGTTAGAAATGTTGCTTCCTCTAGTTTTGACAGTAGAAAATCTATAGCAAAGATGATAGTGAAAATTGAGAGAGCATTCAAAGATGCAATTACTGTTGAAGTTGATGCGGTAGAGATTCTAAAAATAGATGGCTATTATGCTTGGTTGGATATAACCAAAAAAGAATTCTTAGAATTAATAAAAAATACTCGAGATACTACACAGGAAAGAAAAGAAACTATGAAAGTAGATATTTCTCTACCAACTAGCAAAATACTAAAGCCATTGGCTGAAAAATCAAGCAAAGAAAGCCAAATCAATAGTAGTGAATTGAGTGAAAGCTCCGCCTTTAAGGAATATACTTCTGGACGAAATCGAAAAGTCAAAACTCCTTGGATTGCTATTGTAGCTCTAGGAATTTCAACAGCAGCTCTCTCATTATTGTTGTATATATATGGAATAGTAGCATTGGATAATCCTTATGCAATGAATATGATAATTGGATTGGTTGGTTTACCCGCAGGATTCATTATTGCATTCAAAAATAAAACACTAGATATAATGGTTTCTTGGAGATACTCGAGTTATACAGGGATAATTTATACCATAGTTTATTTTATTATTGGAGCTATTTTCACTTCTATTGATTCATTAGGTTTGAGTAATCTTTTTGGTAGTAGTCTTAGATTATTATTAAGTTGTCTTTTGATTGGAGCGTATTCAATATTAGTTATTTTTGCAATAGGTGCACTACTAGGAACAATGATTCACGGTTATTTTGATAATAAGAGATGATTCAATATTCATCTATAGATTGTTTCTCTATGAATTAT
>JAEORJ010000366.1 GCA_016840945.1 Candidatus Gerdarchaeota archaeon | reverse complement strand
TATTGGGTAAATGTAAGCTTATAACCCTTAGGAGATTAGGTTATGTCAAAGAAAATTGAAGCACCAAAAACCATCAAAATTGGTGAAGAACGTTTTAGATTGATAAGTCAAGGACTATCTAAACAAGAAGCTGAGAAGAAAGCTGAATGGCATAGATACAAAGGCAAAAAAGTTCGTACAAAACAATATGGCGATAAATATTATAATTATGCTAAAAATAAGTAGCATGTTAAACTTCAATCTGATGAACCATTCTAATAAAAAAGAAAGAGAAAACTGATTATTGTCTCTTCTTTCTTATAACTACAAATACACTTACAACAATTCCTATTGAACAAACTAATGAAATAGGTAAAGTAGGAGTTGGATTATCTGTTGGGGTACTAAAGATTGTTCCATTAGAATAATCTTGATAATACTCATTTGCTCCTGTAGTAACTATTGTTTGCACTTGAATATAATAAGGATCGTCTGTTCCCGGTATTTGAGCAAAGATTGGTATTGGCATAATAATTTGCTCTCCGCTTATAATAATACTACTTTGAACCTCAGAGGAAGCTACTTCTTGCCCCGTACTATTATGTAGAAATGTTGCCATGATATTATTTCCCATACCAAAAATTCCAGTGGTGGAATTGAAACCTGCTGTTTGTGTCCAATATATAGTTAAATAATGGATATGGTTAGCATCATCTATTGGCACTGCTTGCATCTTAAAAATAATATTGGAATTATTCAAGTCAATTTGTATCATATCAATTTCATCGTGATAATCGCCTTCATATTGAGGGATACTATTGACATAAAATTCAACATCATCGACATCATCAGAATAGAACCATACAACACTACCAGCAACATTGCTAAATGAGAGTAATATAATATTTATTACCAAGATACTAGCTATAATCGGTATTTTATTTTTCATTTTAATCACTAATATTATTGTATCTCATTTTGTATAAAATCTATTTGCAAAAAAAATACCCAAAAAGAATTTTTTTCTAAGAGTCACTTATTACTTGAGATAGATGTTAATTTATTTTTGCTAAAACTAAATTATGTGTACCATTTACTCGAGCGATTACTTCTCCAGTATCATTAGTGAAATATTTTTGTTCTTAAGCATTTGAATTATGTTGTTCAATTAATTGAATCTAATTGATTTGATACATCATCTGATTTTATTGGTGCTTTTTCAGAATCTATTAGTTTTGTTTTTCTTGGTAGTTTAATCAAAAGAATAGCTATACCAACTCCTATAACATATACAATATAAGAGATTAATTCTATCCAAGTAGGCTTATCTTGATAACCTATTAATGTTCTAAGAAATCTACCTAGCTCAGTTGTACTATCATTAAGTATTGTGCTTGTGTCCCAGACGATTCTTTGAAGAAAGAAGTCTTCAGATCCGAACCAACCTATTTCTTGTAATTCATGCAAACCATGAGCAAATAATCCTGCAGCAAAAATAATCAATATAGCACTTGTTATGTTAAAGAAATGCTTCAAATTGATTTTGCTTCCAGACCAAAATATAGCTATAGCAATAACAATCGATACTGCAATACCTAGAATACCAGACCAAATAATTGATGAAACATTACTTTCAACAGCTATAACTCCTATCATGAACAATACGGTTTCGATGCCTTCTCGAGCAACAGCCATAAAAGCTAAGAATATTAATCCAAATCGTTTCTCGCCACTTATTGTAGTATTAATTTTTTCCTCAAGATTTCCTTTTAAATCTTTACCAGTTTTCATCATCCAAATAATGACCCATGTTAGCATCGCTGCAGCAATAATCATTGCTAAACCTTCAATGATATTTTCATATTGGTCAAATCCACCCAAAACAAAGTAAAATAACAGGGCTAACCCTATTGAAACAAGAATGGCTACTGCTGCACCAATCCAAATATCTTTTCTGTTCTTCTTTTGCCCTATCTTGTTTAAATAAGTCAAAAGAATACCTATAATTAAAGCAGCTTCAAGAGATTCACGTAATGTAATTAAAAAACTAGCTACACTAAACATTTAGATTCATTATACAATAATTTTCAGTTTGTAAAAAAAACTATCATTTAGAAGATTAAGCTATTCTACCATTTTAATTTAGATTATATAATATACATTATATTTCTATTGAGAAATAGCTTTTAACAAATACTAAATTTTGATAAAAAATAATATTAACACTATTATCTCTTTACAGCTTATGAATTTAGAGAAGAAGAAGAAAATCATTCAACGGATTGAAAAACAAGTAGGTATTCCAAACTTAGAAAAGATTTTAGCCGATCAAATCACACCTTCTGATGTTCAATCATTATTATTAAGTTTTTATCAGCAAAGAGCAGTTCAACGCACTCCTAATGACATCCTCTCCGACTATAAACAAAATAAATACACGAATCCTTCAACTATCAATCCTTTACTATTCAACAAATGGGATAAAATAGCATTCCAATGTCTACCCAATAATTTTGAAGCAATTGAACTTTCTCCTGTTGCACCACTTGGATCTGTTTCTAGAATAGCCCCAATCAATCAGGATTGGATACTGACAACTATTCGTAATATTGAAGTTTTATCAGATGCAACTAATGTACTCGCACTAGAATGTACTTGCCGCAGATTAGATTTCTTAAAGAATAAACAAACTAAAAACACTTCTGTAAACCTAGCGAGTAGCCATCGTGTAATTAGAACACAGTATTTTGAAGGAGGACCTCATTTATTTCAACATTTTAGGTTATTTTCCCTTTGTAGTGCTGGTAATGATATTGGCAATCTAGGATTTGAATTTGAATCAATTAAAACACACATCCTATTCTATCTACAAGCCATTAAAAATTTCTTAGGGCATGATGTCTCCTTTCGAGTTGTGATATTAGATCTCTCTCGAGAACCTCAAAATAACGATAGAATTAATGATTTTACTAAAACATTGAACGGCCAATTAAACGGTATTGAAGTTCATTATGAAAAAATCAACCAAAAAGAGGGGAGTTATTATCAAACTATCCGCTTCAAGATTTATATTAAGCAAGGAGAGGAAAAAGCTTTGGAGCTAGTTGATGGGGGAGCTACTGATTGGACAAAAAAATTAATGAATAACGCAAAAGAACGACTTATCATTAGTGCTATTGGTTCTGATAGGCTCTGTGGATTATACAGCAAATAAGAGGTAAATGATATGACAAATTTTGTTCTTAAAAAAATGGCTCAAATACATTGCGCACGAGGTCCTAGTAGATGCGAAATCTGTAAAAATTATGCTAAAAAGAAAAAGTGGGCATTATTAGAATTATCGCCTTCTGAACATCTGGAAGCAACCAGACCTGTTATTGAGATTGAGGGTGGTGAAGAAAAAATATTTCTACCATTTGATGTGCTAGCATATTTTGATAGTCTACGAGAAGCAATAAATGAAGCCAAAAAAAGAGGTCTTGAATTTAATATCATCAAACAAAAATAAAAAGACAAATAGATTTAATAATATTGGAAAGCATAATCTATAGATTTATTTTTTTTCATTAAATAGAACCCTATCACTTAAATTTTGAAAAAAATAGGAAAAGCTGGTATATTATGGAATTAAAAATACAAAAAAAATTCAGTATTATTTTTAGTTTTATGCTAACAATTGTCCTTTTAACTAGTAATTTGACTTTCGATAATCAAAATACCTCTGCAAAAGTAATCCAATCAAATATTGTACCATTGGAAGCTTCAGGTGAATCACAATTTATTTTAGAGAAAATAGGGCAATTCAATGATGGAGGACAAGCTTTTAGTGTGTTTATTGAAGGCAACTATGCCTATGTCGCTGATGCTACTGATGGCCTTGAAATCCTTAACATCAGTGATCCTTCCACACCAATAGAAGTTGGACAATTCAATGATGGAGGAATTTCTAGACACGTGACTGTTTCTGGTAACTATGCTTTTGTTTCAGAAGGTAACGATGGATTTGAAATCATTGATATCAGCAATCACTCTGCACCAGTAGAAGTTGCACAATACTATGATGGAGGAGGTATTAGATACATTACTGTTTCTGGTAACTATGCTTTTGTCGCTGACGCTGCTGAAGGTTTTAAGATCCTTAACATCAGTGATCCCTCCAATCCTTATTTAATAGGGCAGTTTTATGATGGAGGGCAAGCTTTAGGCGTAGTTGTTTCAGGCAGCTATGCTTATATCGCTGACTATATTGATGGGCTTGAAATCATTGATTTCAGTAATACATCAGCACCAGTACAATTTGGACAATTAGATGATGCAGGATATTATATGGATTTGGCTGT
>JAEORJ010000037.1 GCA_016840945.1 Candidatus Gerdarchaeota archaeon | reverse complement strand
TCTTGTAACAGGATTAATTTCCCATTCGCTGGTCTTGCATCTGTACCCCAAATCATTGTTATGCTAATAAGTGGTCTGTTCTTTTTCTGCCAAAGCTCTTGAATTGATTCTTCTTCTCGAGCGATTTTGATATTCAAACTCATAATCTTTAATGGATAGTATAATACTGGGGAGGTAATTTCAGAATCAGCAACTGTTTGAATATCTTTGAAGTCAGCCTCTGCAAAAATTTGATTACCTTTTCTTTCAATCTTAGTGGCTTTTACAGAGATAACGTTCAAACATTTAATATCATTATCAATCAAAAACCGCTTTAGGAAAGGAATATCTGTTTCAAAGGTTTCCAATCCTAGTTTCTCAAGCGACCTACTAATATCTTTGATTTTTGCTGGGTCTTTACCAAAAAGCTTGACTAATTTTAATTGTTCTCCCGCCCAAAAATATCTTCTTAGTACGACATCTGTGCTTCCCCTTTGCCAGCGGCTGATCATTGGATCGTTTTTCAAGATGAAATCAATATCGGGATTTCTTTTAACATACAAATAAGGAGTGAAACCATGAACACGCACAAGTACTTGAGTGTCGTTGCTTTTGCCAAATAATCTAATAATTGGCAAATCATCTTCTTCTTCTTGGAACTTGTAATCAAGGTCTGTAAGTAAGAATCGCACTTCTTCCTTGCGGTTCATGATTAAATTGGTCTCCTATTGGTACTCCTTATTTTGTACCTTTTTTATGCTACAACTTGAAATGTTAAACAGACAGTGATTAATAGTAGGTCCTTAAAAAATAAAGAAAAGACTCAAAGTGAGAGATGACTGTAAGTATTTTTGTCGGCATAATTGCAGAGAAAAGGTTTTTTCTGAAGAAAAATTTTGGTGAAAAAGATTATTTCAGAATAATTTCTGTTGTTTGAATTTTTCATCTTGCTCAAGGATACATTTTTCATTGTTATTTGACGGACTATTGACATAAGTAGAAACAGGATAAGCATCCATTTTTTTTGCTTCAAATGGTTTTAGAAGATCAGCCAATTCTTCAATGTCATTATTAGAAGGATCTAACCATTGATCGAAATTAGCAGGATCAATAATTACTGGCATTCGATTGTGTATTGGTTGTAATAAGCTATTTGGTTCAGTTGTGAGAATCGAGCAAGATTCAATAATTTGTTCTTCTGGACTCTTCCATTTATCCCAAATTCCAGCAAAAGCAAATGGTTCCTCAGATTTCATTCGAATAAAATAAGGTTGTTTTCCTCCATCCTTTTGTTTTTGCCATTCATAAAACCCATCTGTTGGAATAAGACAACGACGATTTTTGAAGGCTGCTTTGAAAGATGGTTTCTCTGTTACAGTTTCAGATCGTGAATTGATCATACGATTACCGATAGTAGGATCTTTAGACCAAAAAGGTATTAATCCCCATTTTAAGGGAACAACCTCTTTTTCATAATTGCTTCCAATTGAGGCTGTTCGAGCTTGTTCATCACGCATAATTATCCCCCTTACTGCATAGATATCTTGTCCCGGAGAAATATTATACTGAGGAGGTAAATCAATAAATTCATTTAATTGAAAAAGCATACGAAAAACATGTGCTGGAGAGAATCGAGCAAATCTACCACACAAGGTAATCAACTCACAAATAAATATCTAGTCTATCAGTGTTTTAATTTTTCTTATTAAACTAGTGATTTTTAGCATTCTCAAGGATAGTAAATGGTACTATTAGTACTTTCAGCTATATCCTCAAAAATAGTTTGAGCTGTAAGTGATGAGTAGAGGTATGGATTAACATCATTACCATTTTTCATAATCATATAATGGAGATGAGGATAATTAGTACTCCAAAGAAGTGTTCCTACAAGGTCACCGGGTTCAACTCTTGTACCAACCTTAGTTATAATTAGCTCTAGCTGTCTATCACGCATCTCAGTCGTATTTGCAAATGGTTCAAAAACAAGTTTTACTGACCAAGCATAATTTACGGTAATTTGAACATGAATCATTGCAACTTCTCCACCCACGTAAGGATTAATATTATACCAAATTCTAGTCACTTTACCATAACAAGGTGAAAGTAATTGTGTTGGACCTGAAATAACTAAATCAATACCATTATGAAAAACTCCTGGTTCACCCCAATCAGGAGTGTTGTATGCTGATAAGCTGGTAATGTTTAATGGTTCTGCAACTGGAAATTCAAAAGAAGGTGTTCCATAAGCTGGTTGAAATTGAAGAATAAATGGTAAAATGGGTATAACTATTCCAGATATAATTATAATACTTGAGAATATAATTAGAATGATTTTTCCTCTTTTTTTCATTTTAAATTACACCATGCTATTTGATTATTTTTCTTTTATCAACAAGTCTTCGACGTTTTGCCCCTTTTGGAAGTTCAGTTACAAAAATTATCTCAGGAACTGCAACCGTTTTAGTTGTTTCAATATCAATTTTCATAGAATCAATTGAGTAAAATTTGTCTATTATTTTCTTTTGTAGTTTATCTGAAGGGTTTTCGGTTAACACATAAACTTTTAGGGTATCTTTACCGTTTTCAGCATAAATTTCAATCCAATAATCTTTAACTTCTTTTATAGAATCAAATACCAAATCAAATGTTATAGGATAATATTTTTCTGCTGCACCTATTATTACTCGATCATCAGCTCTGCCTTGTAAATAATCAATTCTGGGTAATTTTAACCCACATTCGCATTCACCAAGAATTTCTCTTGTAATATCTCCGGTTCTATATCTAATCAAAGGCATGGCTTCCCGTCGTAAAGTAGTTACTACAAGTTCACCATATTCGCCCTTTTTAACAGGTTGACCAGTTTTTGGATCTATAATCTCCACATAATTTGTAGGAAAAATATGATAACCATTATGACATTTACATTCAGATCCTATCCCCCCTCCTACTTCATTTAATCCATAGTTAATGAAAACTTGACCCCCTAATCGTTCTTCAATAATTTTTCTTCTGTGTTCCGGTAAACCTTCTCCACCAACAAGAATAGCTTTCATGAGTTTTTTATTTTCTTCAGGTAAATCTATCTCACGTGCGAGATTGTAAATATACGATGGGGTACCAAATAAAGTTGTTACACCAAATTTTTCTATATAGTTTTGTTGTTCCTTAAAATTGACATAGTTGCCTGTTGTAAGAGTTACCACTCCCATATCCAATAACGCATGTTGAATATTCTCAGCTAAAGCCCATATACCAAAGGAGTAAAGAATTTGAGCAACGTCTGATTTATCAATATCACATTGAAGAAATCCAAGGGTATAACTATAGCTAATAATGAACATATCATGTCTTGAATTATAGATTGTTTTCTTACCACCTGTGGTTCCATAAGTGAAATGAACACTAACAATTTCATCTTTTGGCACTGCTATGAATTGTTTTGAGTTCTCAGAAATTTCATGTGAAGTAGTATAAGGTAATTTTTGGATAATTGAAAAAGCATTTTTTATTTTTAGATCCTTTATCAAAGGAGTTAATTTGTCTCTGTAATAAGGAGAGTTTTTAGCTGTGTGTTTTAAACAATTTACCATAAAATATTTACTACTAAGATTAATGGTACGAGGATTTAATTTTCTTATTTGCTTCTTAACAAATTCTTGATCATTTTTTGTTAGTTTTCGTTGCAAACGTTTTAATTTCATTTTAATTATAAGTGAAAGGAACCAATCAAGATTCATTATTAGGCACCGAAATGAATTGATTTTATAATCATAGGGAAATTGTTAATATATACATAATAACATTGCTCAAAGTGCAATAATATAATTTAAGGATGTTGTAATAATTGTCTGCTTTTAAAGAACTTTATAATGAATTAGATACAAAAATGATTGAAACAGATCTCCTTCAGAGAGCTTACAAATCAGCACTTTATCATGATCGTTGGAAGAAAAAAATTTCTGATATAACCTCAATAAAAGGTTACAAAGGATTAACCCAGCTACCTTTTACGAGTGCAGAAAATCTTAGAATTACCTGGGATAAATATCCTGTGGAAGAAATAATTTTAACTGACAAAGTTGGTTTTTGGTATAATACTTCAGGTTCAATGGGTAATAAGAAATGGATTCCTTGGACTTTTAATGATTATGAAAAAGCGGGTGTTAGATTAGCAGAGGTTATATTACAATATCTAGAACCAACTGATCGTGTATTAACCATTGTTTTACCTCCACCATTCATTTCAGGGACTTCACCATTCAAGTTACTAGAAAATACCGGTAGATTAGGAAAACCATTGGAAATATTAGCTTTTGCTCCAGAATATGTTCAAGATGGTTTTGGATTACTACTTAAAAGGAAACCTACTGCATTAATTGGTACACCATCTCTAACATTGAGAATGGCAGATGAGATAGCAATTAATACTCCAAAAATCCTAAAAGCACAAGCTGAAGAAGAGAAAAAGGTCTTATTGAAAGTAGCAGCTGCTGTTACTAAAATAAAGAAGATTTATCCCAAGCATATTTTCAGAGATATGAAATGTGGTTTCTTTGGAGGTGAACGCTTAGATCCTTTCAGAAAAGCTATAGAAGATAAATGGGGATTAGAAGCATTTGATGCTTTTGCTTTTACAGAAGGATTTAGTGGTGGCTTTGAGTGCAGAGAGCATAATGGTATGCATTTTCCAAGTGTAAATGGTATCATCGAAATCATCCCAGAAAAAGAATTGGAAAAAGAGGAAAATGATTCAACATATCAACCTGAAGCGATTATCCTTTCAGAAGCTGAAAAAGGCCTTGTTGGTGAAATGGTTCTTACAGATTTCAAAGAAGCCTTACCAATGATTCGTTATCGAGTTCGTGATAAAGTGCTTGTCGTTTCTCCTGAAGAATGTTCTTGTAACCAAGAGAATCCAAGGTTGAAAATCCTTGGTCGAACAGATGGAATTATAAATTTAGGTGTTATCAGGTTATCAGCAATAATTTTTGACAGATTATTAAGAAAAGATTTCAAAAACGGTAAGGTAAATCTCTGGGAAGTATATGTTACTCGAGAGAAATATGCTCCAAAAATTGTTCTTACAATTGAGCCAGATTTTGTAAAAGACGAAGAAGCCTTCAAGAAAGAATTATTTGATTCATTACATAGTTTTGATATCTTCCAAAGAGGGTATGATAATGGTTTATTCCTTTTTGATGAAATTAAATTTACTAGCAAATTACAGCTAGAAGTTTATGGTCAAGGTAAAAGTAAAACTGTTAGATATGATCCCAATTTTAATAAACCAGTGAAATTCTAGAAGATAATTCTACCATTTCACTTTTTTCTAATTTTTGAAAATCCTAAATTGACAATATTTATCCCCAATAGCATGGCAATTAATCTCTCTAACAGAAACTTTAGGATTATCATAAGCTCCCTCTATGAAACCTGAAACAAAGTCACAATCATATTCTACTACTTTCCTTCCTCGACAGAACGGACAAATTTTCAAAGTAATTATATTATCCTCAAATGAACAGATGCTAATCTCTTTGAGTAGTTTCATAATAGATTTGTCATCTGCTTTGTGTTTTAATTTTCTTAGGGCTATATCCTTGCCGAATTCTTTTCCTAATTTAAACATAGTATAATTCATAACATCTGCTGGTAATTGTGATTGAAATTCTCGAGTAACAGCAATGGTTGTTTCTGGAAAATTGTTCAGTAGCTCTTCAGAACATTCGCTCAAGTTAACAATTGCATCAATATCAATACTTGGGGGAATATTCTCCAAAAGATGAGGATTCTTTATAGCAATCTTCATACATTTGGAAATGATTTCCCTTACCTTTATCGAAAAAGGAAAGAAAATATCCCTTCTTACAGCACCATCATAATTTTTCAATTCTTCATGATATTCATTAACAAATTCTCTTTCAAGAACAGAAACAATATGCTCAGCTATTGTTTCATCATCATGATGACTAATTTTTGCTACAGTAATCAAATCATCGCTAATATTATAAACGAATTTTTGATCTTCAATCTCTATCTTAGATAACTGCCCAGAACCCAGTTCATTTGCAAAAGCTACAATTGCACTGGAAAATCCTGCGAAAAGGTCAGTAGGAACTTTCACTGTAAATGAATCCTCTTCTAAGACTATATGAAAAATAGTTAATCCATCTTTTCTTAGAATGAAGAATTCATCCAACATAATATATCACATCAAGATAATAGCTAAAGTAAGTTAAAAGGATATTCTACTTAATACCTTTTAACTATTCAGATTGTGTTAATTTATCAGATTTATCTTCACAATTGACTCCAAAGAGTCTTGTAGAAAACAGGAAGAATCTCGAGAATCCTACTACTAAGAGAACTGCTCCTATTAATAAAAGTAAATCCTTAGTTAATTTCCAATAGCTATAATAAGTTAACCAAGCAAACTCATCAAAGACATTCATAACAGCACTTATGAAACCAAATATTACAAAGAAAAGTATTTCCAATGATCCATGTTTAAAGAGAATTGGTGCTTTAATTAGTGCAATTATCAAAGCTACAAACAAGAAGAGAAATCCCAAAACTGCTAAAAATTCAAGCAAAATATCTCTTACTGCTTGCAAGTCGAATGATGTTATCCAATGGTCAATAAAGGCATTTAATTCTGGCATTTTTATCGTACCTCCCAGACTTTAGCGCTGTATAATGCAATGCGTAGCAAACCGACACCTAGGAGTACTAACCCCAAAAATATAAAGACAGCTTCAAAACTATCAAATATATCATGAGTCATTTCGCTTATTGAAGCACTTATTGTATCTAAACCATCAAAGAGTCCTTTTAGGGAAAGAAACATTGAACCAATTACTAATTCAATCCAACCATTCTTTGTTAATTGGGGGTATCTATGTCGCAAGAGACCAAGTAAAATAGTAATTATTATAAATCCAAGAAAAAGTGTTACTTCAACAGCAAAAGTGATTTCATCTCCATCTTCAATGTGCCACATTTCTGCTGCTAAATTCATCATATCAAATCAACTTTATGTTAATAATGTGCTTAATAAAACTATTGCAACTATAAAGATATTTCTTTATGTAAAAGTTTGAGTATTTCTGTCGGAAAAGTTCAGAAAAGACTATTTTAGGTATTATTTAGTTTCTGATTAAACCCATTCCTTCTTTTTTCTCTGGCTTCTTTAGGTAAACTTTCTGTTACAAAAAACATTCCACTAGCAGCAAGTAAGCGTAAAATGGTTATACTTATACTCATAATCATTGCAGTAACATAAAGACCATAGGCATTAGTTAGTGCATCCACAATGAAACCAGCTGATAGGGAGCCAATAAAAGTAGCAAAACCCCAAAACATTTCTCGAACACCTGAATAAGCTCCCATAAGATGATCAGGAGCCATATCGAGAGTTAATGCATTCAATGTGATAAAATAGGTTCCTGTACCAAATCCTGCAACAATATTAGCAAAAATCAACCATTCCCATCTATTAGTCATAATTGCTGGAAGCATGCTTATGGGATAAAGAACCAAGAAAAATGTTCCAATAATCGAAATTGGTTTCCGACCGAAGCGGTCTCCGAGAATTCCCGCTACAACTTGGACTATACTCATTGTAAGGATGAAAACTGAAACTATTACCGCTATCTGATAGAATTCCATATCTAATACATTAACTTGTACTATTGGATTTACAGGCCATACAAATGACATACTAAATCCGAAAAGTGAATAAAAGGCTACAAATCTCATAAAAGTCTTAGCTTTAAAAGCTGCTCTGAATTGAGGTTGTTTTGCTTCTGCTCCGATTGGTCTTGTTTCTTTCATAGTAAGAATGATTATTGAACTTATAAGAGAGTTAAGTGCAGCAATTGCAAAAGCGATACTGTATTGAGTTCTCCAAGGAATGTCAATCGTCCATCCCCAAATAACTTCACCATATAAAGGTCCGTCTGTACCACAGAGATAAAAGACAACCGCAATGAGTAATGAAAAAACAACTGATACTAATCGACCAATTGAGGTTATTTTGCCAATAAACGTTGCCCGAAATTCTGGTTGTGTTACATCACCTAAAACAGCATTCCAAGCAGGAGTAAAAACACTGAGAGATAATGCTTGAATAATAGCTACTATCACAATTAACCATTTACTTTCGTAAAACAAAAGAGGAATGGTTATGGCGAAATTAAAGAAAATTCCAAAGAACATAATGAATTTTCTGCCAACTAAATCACTAAAAAAGCCAATTAATCCTTGAAAAATAGAGCTAAAAAGATTACGGATTGAAGTAATGAATCCCATTAATGCTCCTGTTACACCAACTTCCGCAGCAAAAGCAGAAAAAAAGTTACCAAAGAAAAATTGACCAGTTGCACTAAAAATTGAAACTAACCAGAAGATAGATTTTTTATTGCCTTTTGTATCCAATTCTTTTGAATAACTGGGTTCAGGATCATTGATAATTGGTTCACCTATTGTTCCAATTTCAGATAGTACAATATTTGACTGCTCGAAGGTACCAACAGGTAAATTTTCACCATCTGGATTAATGGAATCTAATTTTGGAATGTCATCTTCCTTGTCTTGTGGAACCAGCTAAAGCAATCCTCCTGTTTAATATAATAACAAATAAATTAATTATGTTTTAAGCAAAACATTCAATGAAATTTAAATGATTGTACAATTTTTAATATATTACTTTTTCCGTGGGAGTATTTTTGTTGTTTTTCACCAAGCTTTCTTTAATGAAGAAATACCCAATGGATGCAAAAATACGCATAATAGCAATTGCTATGGTTGTAGAGATGACCATTGTTATTGGATCACTTATAGCTTGAGCAATAAAACCCATTATAAGCGATCCTAAGAAAGTTGTTACTCCCCAAGAAGCTTGAGTTAAACCAGAATAGCTTCCTTGATCTTCCTCAGGGGCCATATCAAGAGCATAGGCGTTCATCATAACATAAAAAGCACCATTCGCTAATCCACTAACAACATTGGTAAGGATTATCCAATACCAAGAACCTGTTAACACAGCAGGAATATAAAACAATGATACAGTAAACAATATTACTCTGGTAAAAATTAATACTGGTTTACGACCAATCTTATCCCCTACTTTACCACCGATATAATTACTAATACTATAAATTATTGTATAGATTATCGCTACAAGTAATAGTTGATAAATATCCATATGCAAGAAATCTTCACCAGCTTGAATAAGAGGATAAATTGGCCATAAAGCAGCCATAGTAAAACCAAAAACAGAATTTACAATAATAAATTTTCTAAATGGTTTATTCTTAAATGCTGAAAGAATTTTAGGTGCTTTTCTTGTCGCATTAAATTTAGCTGTTTCTCGTAAAAAGACAGCTCCAATAGCACAAATTAAAAGATTAGCTGCACAGACAGCAAAGACTATGCCATACTGCACTTTGTATTCTAATGATATACCTTTGAAATAATCTAATATCCAAAAAACTCCCGCTAAAATAAGCATTAGAATGACTCCAACTCCTTGTCCGACAGAGCTGAGTTTTCCAATATAGGTTGTACGACCTTCTTTTTTAGTTACATCACCTAACGCAGCATTCCAGACAGGAACAACTATGCTAAAGGAAAAAGCATGGATAATTGATACTATAATAAGCATAACAGGATTGTAGGAAAAGATTAACAACGTTGTTGCGACAAAGGTTAGAAAGAAGCCGATTATAAGAAGTAATTTTCTACCTTTTTTATCACTGAGATAACCAAAATTGCCTTGAAGGACTGCCCCTAAAAGATTTCTAATCGCTGTTACAAATCCTAGAACTCCTTCCTTAACTCC
>JAEORJ010000365.1 GCA_016840945.1 Candidatus Gerdarchaeota archaeon | reverse complement strand
TCATCATTAGTTGATAATCCATCATCGTCATGATCAAAAGCTCCATCTACAGGATTTGTTGGATCAAATCCTTGATTTACTTCCCAAGCATCTGATCATCCATCCCCATCTGTATCATCGTTTCTAGGATCTGTAAAATATTTTGATTCTAAAGTATTATTTAGTCCATCTTTGTCTATATCTAATCTTGCCCACTCAATCGAAGAATTCTTTGGATCGAGTATATTGGTATCTTGTATTGGATTTTCATCCCATCCATAATAATTGGCATAAATTTCCCAACCATCTAAGAGTGTATCATTATCTTGATCTTTTATATAAGGATTTGTTTCATAGGTAATTATCTCCTGATAATCCCCTAAACCATCATGGTCTGTATCAAAAAGGAATGGATTGGTTTTATGTTCAATAATTGCTTGATAAGGTATTGTTTGATAGTCTTTTAATCCATCTCTATTATTGTCAGTTAATGATACATTCTTATAACTAACATTATTATCAACAATCAATTCTTCATTATCTAAAAGTCCATCTCCATCTGTATCTTGCAAAAAGGGATTGCAATCATGTATTATTTCAGTATATGTTAAAATTCCATCATTATCATAATCCGTATTTGGATCTAGCCAAGTTAAACTATTTAAATGAAGATTAGTTGTTTCTCCACCTTCAAATTCACCTTCAGTTAAATAATAAATACTTTCTTCTGTTTCTTCTACATATAAATCATAATATGATAACTCTATATCATTTACAATTCCATCATTATCATCATCATAAAAGTAGCTTGTAAAGTTATAATTTTGTGTAGTTATTACTTCATCCATAATTTCTGCTGAGCTTATACTTTTAAATGGTTCTTTCCGATTGATTACTCTCCAAAAAATATACCCCCCAAAAATACAACCTATACTTCCTAGTACTGCAGCGCCTGCTGCCCCCAAACCAGCTATAATAGCAGTTATTACTGGCCAAAGTAAAACAATTAGCAGTATTGCAGCTATTATAACAAGAATAATTAGAATAATTGTTATTGTCCAGCATAGAATATATGTTAAAGTGTCATGTCCAAAGAGATCGAAAATTCTACCATTTATAGTCCAAATTATAAAGGTTAGTCCAAAACCTTGATATAAACTTTCAAAGAAGAAATCACATAATTCCTCCCCATGTTTAGTGAGCCAATTATCTCCTCCATCAATTGGATTATAGTAATTTGGTTCTTCTGTCATTTCATGTGAGGCATCTGTCCTTTTCTTTGGGGTTTGGAAAGGAATATCTTCATATACAACTATCCCCCCACATCCTTTCCACCATCTATCAAATTGTTTATCATATGCTTCATCAATTGTTGGTTGAGGTCTAGGATTTCCTAGCTTGTCTTCTCTTTTCGTCCATAAATCAGCAGACCCTATAGTTAACTGATTTTTGGAAATTGGGTGATTGATAATTAACATTGCAGATATCCAATATTCTGGAGCGCTTTCAGGAGCAACAAGAACAATAATCATATTATAGTCTTTAGTTATAGGATCATAAAAGACTTTTATACCACAGTTATCTTGTTTACATAATAACTCATATAAAACGTCATCATTAATATTTTTGCCTGGATTACATTTCTCATTGATATGTATAGCACCCCAATGTATAGTTCCAGGATATAATTTTATATAATTATCATAAGTCAAATAATTTTTTTCTGCACATTCAATTAAACCCAAAGATTGTTTTCCACCTAGAATAAGGAATTCCAAACCATTGATATCTACTGTTACAGATAAAGAATATTTAGAAAGTAAACTTGCTAATAATGTATTAATTATCGTTTCATTAAAATTTATGAAATTATATAGATAATTAATAATTTGTTCTAAAAGAACTGTACCTTTAAAACCAAAAACATTTGAATATTTTGAAGCGACATCATATGAATTGCATGAAGCAAGGAATACTTTTTGATATTCCAGTGAGAATAAGGAAATTGCTTTTTGATTTACTGAAGACTCAATTAAATCATATCCATGTATAATCATAATCGCCCATGTATGTGATTTTGATACTAAGAATCCATTATTAACTATCTTTATTGACCCTTGAGATGCTTTTGCTAATTCAAAAGCTATTAAGAACAGAATTGCTGAATCATCATCTCCTGAAACAGACGAATAATGACTTGCAACTAGATATCGTATATTAAGATCGATTTTATCATTACTAAGTACGTCCTTTATATCAATGGGTAATTCAGAATTAATTAACTCTCGATAGGCATTTATTTGTTTTAATGCTTCATTTCTTAAAAATAACGTATGTTTATTTTGTTTTGAGAATTCTATAGTTGTTAATGTACTTGAACTCAACAAAACAAAAAGAACAAATATCGCATATATTCTTTTATTTAAAATTCCCATATTTCAATCTTCCTAATAAAAATGATTAATTTCTTTTTTTTTAGTGATTTATATAATTTTTCAGTTAAAACATTTTTAATTTATAGCTATATCATTTATATATATAAAAAAAGTAAAAATCTCTTTATGGAATCCTCAGATAAAATTAATATACCCTTAATCCTCCAAATGGTAGACCCACTTGCGATTTTTGTAGTGAATAATAAAAATCGTGGTTTTGAGTTATTTTATGATATTGAGCAACATCCGTTCAAATCCTATCAATTATTATTTAATCTTTTTAAAGATTCAACCTTACAAAGAGAATTGCCTGAAGAATTAACTAAACATTTCAAAACGTACCACAAAAAAATTATTCTCACAGAAGCTTTTTTCGAGCGTTGCTTTGGTGGATCACATCACATTTTACAACGATATGATTGTATAGATTTCAATACATCGATTATACACCTTCCAGAACCAGCTGTTTTACTTTCTAATTTTAAATATGGTCGAGATGATAAAGGTACGATAATTGATTTGGATATAAAAGTTAGTTTAACAATTAGAGAAGCTTTTCTAATCTTTTCAAATATTTGTTCAAATATAATGTATCTATGGTGGTGGAACCTTTCATCCCACACTATTGTCGAAAATATCTATAATCGAGATTTCTTTTTAGATTATATAACTCAAAGAACAAAAGATGTGCATGAAAAATTTCTTGAAATTCATTTATACACTTATGAGTATTTAGCTTATATCTATAAACTTATCATTGAAGGAAAAATCTCTCCAATTGAATTATTACGATTAAATGGCGCTCCTACATTAGCGATTTTTCATTCTCTACCTCAAGTAAATGCGTTCTTGAAGTCTCTTTTCAGCGAGTTGGATGATTTAGAGGGAGTCCACGAAAGTAGAAAAATACTTTATTTGCAATTTTTGCTCCATCAGTATGATAAATGGTTGGATGAAAATATTGATAAAAAAGCTTCAATTAAAATTGAACAATTGAAAAAAGTTGTCTTTAAGGAATTTTATGAAGTTGAATTGAATAAAACTCTACTTAATAAAAACAATCATCAATATAGTAAATAATAAGATAATAATTAAAATAGTATGTTGTAGTTTCTATTGTTTATGTTATTGATGATAAAAATTAAAAGCTGTAGTTAGTATATTCTTACTGCTTTAAGGTTGAGTTATTATTGGAGGAATTTTATTGAGAAATGGAAATAAAAGGATTCTTTTGGGGTTGGCAGTTCTGGTAATAGTTCTTAGTATTCATACTTTCAACCTGCAAACTTGTAAAACCCTCTCTGCTGGTGATACTATTGAATATCGTCTTGGTAAAGCGCAAATTTCTGCTGTTGTTGGGAATAATTCAGTTTCTGCTACTGGGATAAGTTTTCTTTCTAAAAACTATCCTGTATCCACCACTATGTCTGTAAATATTCATTACATTGGGGATGGTATAAACTACGATTTAACGATTGACAATCACACAAGAAACATAGGGTATATTACGGATATGTATTATGCTAGACTTTCTCAATACATGATCCGAACATCTATTTTAACTCGTTCATTGATAATGTGTTGGGAAGGGGAGAATTTTGATTACGGTCTTTATTTGTTTTTAGAGCCCTATATTCCACCAACAAGTGATACTTGGGAATACATGAAAACACTTGGTCAAGTTATGATCCAAGAAAAGGATGCATATGTTCAATTGGGTAAT
>JAEORJ010000364.1 GCA_016840945.1 Candidatus Gerdarchaeota archaeon | reverse complement strand
CTATTTTTTATTTAGAATTTGGAATAATAGAGAAAATAGTTATAATTATAATATTAAACAGTCAAAAGCATATTACTAGTTGGTTAGAGGAAATTCAAGTGCATCCTGTTAGGCGTATTTACAAATTAATGACTAGAAAAACAAAACTTGCTTTTTTAGTAGTTGTAATTATAGCTATACTTGAATCAATAACAACTCTTGCTACCCCTAAAATTGTCCAAGTTTTAATAGACAAAGTTTATACTGAAAAAGAATTTGATTTACTCATCCCATTAATTGCTATTGCTGTAGGTTTAGCAATTGCTAAAGCTATCTTCCTTTTCCTACAAAGATATTTGAATGAATATGTTGCTCAAAATGTTGTTTATGTTATTCGTCATAATTTATACTCTAAAATTCAAAATCAGTCGATTGATTTCTTTGATCGAATGGAATCGGGACAATTAATCTCTCGAGGAACTATTGATATTGATGCCATTAGAAGACTCATGAATCAAGGTTTCAGATTAATTCTTAGAGCAATTATTCTCTATATTGGTATCTATGTAATGATTGGAATATCAGATGTTTATTCCATTATAATCATCAGTATTGTAGCTCCCATTCTATTCATTATTATGTACGGTTATATGACTCGTAGTAGACCGTTATTTAGAAATATTCAAAATAAATTTGGCGACCTAAATTCTGTATTAAAAGAAAATGTTCGTGGTGCACGAGTTGTTCGTGCTTTTGCTACAGAAAATTTTGAATTAGAGAAATTTGAGAAAGAAAATGAAGAATATATGAATTTGAATATTAAATTGGCGAAATTACGAAGTTTAATGAACATTCTCTTTCCTTTCATTTTAGGTATTGGTTCTGTAGCTTTATGGTATTTTGGTGGAGTAAAAGTTATTGATGGCAATTTAATGAAGGGTGAGCTTGTAGCCTTTATCAGTTATATAGCACTTTTACAAGTTTCAACTCGGTATATGACCTTTGGCGTTCTTGATTATCAAGAAGGAGTAGCAGCTATGGGTAGAATTTATGAGATTATTGATATGGAAAACAAAATCATTGATAAACCAGACGCTATTAATCTAACTGAAATTACTGGAAGAATTTTCTTTGATAATGTTTCTTTTGCCTATAGAGAAGGAGGAAAATCTGTTTTAACAAACATCACTTTAGAGATATTACCAGGTGAGGTAGTTGCTTTTCTGGGGACTACAGGATCAGGGAAAAGCACTATTGTAAGTCTAGTTCCACGATTTTATGATCCTCAAGAAGGAGCCGTTTATGTTGATAAAACGGATATTCGTGATGTTAAGATTGAATCACTTAGATCAAAAATAGCTTTAGTTCAACAAGAAGCCTTTCTTTTTGCTCGAACCATCAGAGAAAATATTGCTTTTGGAAAACCTGATGCAACTGATGAAGAAATTATACGCGTCGCAAAGATTGCTCAAGCCCATGATTTCATCATGGAAACGCCTAATGGTTATGATACGGTGGTTGGTGAACGAGGAGTAACCTTATCAGGAGGACAAAAACAAAGACTTACGATTGCTCGAGCGTTATTGCTTAACTATCCTATCTTAATCATGGATGATTCTTCAAGTGCATTGGATTTTGAAACGGAAAATCAATTCCAAAAAGCGATTAATGCTTTAGTGAAGAATCGCACAACCTTAATAGTAACTCAAAGGTTATCGACTATAAAATTCGCAACAAAAATAGTAGTAATGGATGCTGGGAAGATAGTGGAAATAGGTACACATGAGGAATTAATAACTAAAAAAGGACTTTACAAATTCTTATACGATACACAATTATTATCCCAACAAGATACCTTTGACACGCTTGAAACAACAAATAATTTCAGAGAAGAAGAACCCAATATCGAAGAATAAAGAGGTACAAAAATGTTTCTAAGACGTAGAGGAAAATACCAGAAACCTACTAAAGATACAACAAAAGAAAAACAAAAAAGAACTATTTCAGATATAGTACTAGGTAAATGGGTTATTGGGTATTTTAAAGATGAACTGAAATTGGTTATCCTTGTTATTATTTTATTGGTTATCAGTTCATGTATAGGATTAGTTACGCCATATATTTCAAGTAAAATTATTGACAAAGGATTAGGAGATGATCCCGTAAATACCGGGAATGCTTTATTATTACTCTATTATTGTTTAGGAATGGCTGGCATTGTAATAATGAATGCCTTTCTAGATATTTTTAAAAATATTATTTTGTATAAAATAGGTTTTAAATCAGTTCGTAAAATAAGACGAGATACCTTTGCGAAAGTTCAAAGTTTATCAATGAGATTTTTTGATGAACAAGAAACAGGTCAAATAATTTCTCGAGTAACAAATGATTGTAATAAAGTAAATGATATTATGAGTGGTTCACTAATAACTTCACTTGTTGATTTTGTTAAAATAATTGGGGTATCAATATTTCTAATTGTTATGAATTGGATGTTAGGTATAATAACCATAGCTATATCAATTCCTTCAGTTCTTGCTGTTAGTTATTTATTCAAAGTTCGTGCACGACAAGCTTATCGTAAAACTAGAAAAACTATTGCTAATGTAACTGCCACCTTTTCAGAAAGTATTGATGGTGTAAAAGTATCTAAATCATTTTCACAGGAAAAGAAGAATATTAAAGATTTCAGACAAGTAAATCTTGCTGATAGAAAAGCAAATCTACAAGCAGAAGCAATATTTGCAGTAACTTATCCAATCTATAGTTTCATCTCCACAATGGTTGTTGGTTTAGTATACTTATATACTGGTTTCACACTTTTAAATGAAGGTGCATCAGGATTTCTAGCTATAAGTATTGGTGAAGCTATAGCTTTTGCTAGTTATATTGGAATGTTCTTTGAGCCTATACTTAATTTATCTATGTTTTTCAATACCTTCCAATCAACTATGGCTGCAACTGAAAGAATTTACGAATTAAACCATACTGTCTCAGATGTTATTGAAAAAGAGGGTGCTATAGAATTACCTAGGATCAAAGGTATTGTTAAATTCAACGATGTAACGTTTTCATATGTGAAAGGAGAAAAAGTTCTGGATAGATTCAATTTAAATGTGAAACCAGGTGAATCGGTAGCAATTGTAGGTCCTACGGGTGCTGGTAAACCGACAATTATGAGTCTCTTAGCAAGATTTTATGCACTACAAGCAGGAGAAAT
>JAEORJ010000363.1 GCA_016840945.1 Candidatus Gerdarchaeota archaeon | reverse complement strand
GTATTAAAAGTATTGTTGTCAAAATATTGAATCATTTTTATCTCCAATTAATAAATTATTATACATCTCCTGATTCAATTCCTACATGCATCGTATTATAATAAATTGTAGCATGATTAATTATTATATTGTCAACCTCAGATGTATCTGTTTCCAAATTTAATTTTAAAAATAAAATATCACCACTTTCTATAATGTTATCAACTGCATCCCAATCAATAGTAAATTGAATATGAAATGATTTATATCGTGGAGACTGTCCAACTATAGTCGCTACTTCAATAATTTGTGTTTTTGTTGAAATATCCCCATCACCTTTATAATATAAGGTTAATTTTAAATCTACAGTATCACTGACATTTCCTCCAGTATTATCAATATTAACCTCAAATTTAACATCAGCCTTTAAATCAGATGCACCATCCCAATCATAATGAATATCAATAGTTGCTTCAAGAATTTCTCCAGCTGCATCTAATTGCCATCCTCCAACAGTATTATTATTTGCAGACGTGTAAGTTGCTCCGGAAGCCCCTGGATCAAATGCACCAAGAGGAATGTGATAATATCTTCTATATGAAGAAGTAAGTGATCTTACTTGGTTTGAATCTGTAATTTGTATATTATTATTATTTAAATTAAGAACCATATATTACCTATGAAGAATGCCAAATTGTATAACGAACACTTAATGAAGAACCAAGTCTGTTTTTAATATACAGATTTGCTCCGCTGTAGTAAATACATAATTTTGTATCAGTATCTGCGTTATCAACATTCGCACTATTATTTATTAATTGTACTGCTGTCGTTGAAAATGAAAACATAGCCCATTCCTGATTATTTCCGATATTTACCATTCCATACCCGGATTTTGATGATGAAACTTGAGTTTGTGCATCATCGGCTAAGGTTACTTTTCCAACTGGCATATAGAGATTTTTGCTATAATTATCTCCGACAGCGTTTAATCTTTCCTGTACAACACCATATTGATCTTTAGCTTCTACTACACCATTCAAACCGATCGCAAATTCTATTTTTCCCTGACTGTCAATTGTCGCAACAGTAGAACCATTTGAGGCTAAAATCCTTACTTTTGTTACTCCTGCTAGATCACCAAGTTTCAGATACATGAAACCGGTAGGCGATTTATTTTCAAGTAACGTGCTTCCTCCCGTTTCTGAAATTTCGGTATTTGAACCGACAAGATATTTTCCAGTTCCCATGTCTAGATCATCACCAGCATTTTTTGGTACAATAGTCGTACTAATTCTGTCAAAAATATCTTCTGCTGTTATACTATCATTTAGTTCTTTAAGAGCATCATCAAGACGAGGTCCAGTAAGTCCTGTTTTATCTTGATTTATTACTATTTCACTATCTTTTTGTCCTAAAGCCATTTTAATTTACCTATGCTGTTATTGAAAATTTAATATTACCGCTAACATTGGTTGTTATGTTAAGTCTCATTGCTTCATTTCTTCCAGTGATACTTATTGGCGCAATGTCCCCAGATGATGAAGATAAGCTGTCATACCACTCACCGCCTATTTTTTCTTGAATAGTATAAACATCAGAAGCACCTCCTGAGCATGCTACAGTTCCTTCGTTTTTTATTCCATAATTATCTGAACTTTCTACTTCTGTTTGAGCTCCAGTTCCGTCATAAGTGAATGTTTTTGTATATATTCCCATTTTATTCTCCAAAATTTAAATTATAATTATCAATATTTGTAGCATTTTCAATTTCTTCTATTTCCTGCCAGGCTAATATTCTTTTATTTTTTATTTCTTCAGGGTAACTTCCCGGAATATCAATTTCTTTTAAAACATAATAATCAGTGCTTTTAAGATAATTTCTACGATTATTTATCAAAGTTATTTTTGTTTGCTGAAATTCAAAATTTTGTTCATCATTAATATCAGCAATTTCTAAATCTTTATCATTTTGCTCACAAGCAAAGCTTCTTATTTGTCCGGTATTTTTATCTCTGTAATGAAACATGATAATCTCCTAAAATTCATTAAAATAATCTATATATCCGTAGCATGATAGAGCTACCACTCCTGCTGTTGTTCCTTTATGCGATATTTGAGAAGAAACATTTGTACGTTTAAAAGGCGATTTTGTTCCCCAATCCTCAGCATCGGAAGCTGGACCACTAAGAATATCAAAATTATTTGATGATACAGATGGGTTTAGACTTGGATGAAAAAGCATATAATATTGATTAGGCGTAATATTATTCGTTCTTTTAAGCGAGAATTGTGCATCAACTTCTATTCCAAGCGGAACACAGGATAATGTTATAGTTTGTTTTGCTACATTTTCTATGCCAGAACCTTCTAAAACTCCATCTAAAAACTCTATAAAAACTAGACCATTTCCCTTATCTCTTCCATTAAAATTCAATAAATCACCGCTACTGTCAGTTTTTAAACTTAAAATTTTGCGATAAGCTAATGCACTGATAATATCAGATATTGTGGGGGTTAGTGATGTAGACAATTTCCATTGCATAGTACTATCATTTTTTTTGTACCTAAATAAGTGATATGTAGTACTATTTCCCAAAGCCCCATCGTTTAAAGTTGGAAAATCTAAATCTGTTTCAGTTGATGCCAATTCTACAATTGTTGATCCATCT
>JAEORJ010000362.1 GCA_016840945.1 Candidatus Gerdarchaeota archaeon | reverse complement strand
GAAACTATAGAAAGAGAAGGAAAGAAAAAATTCAGATATTGCTTAATTTCTGTAAAGTCTAATAGAAGACAATGAGAAAAATCTGTGATAAAAAGCAGTATAGATAATTTTCATCTAAAATTTATGATAGATAAATAAGCCCAAGCGTTAATCCTACTGCTGCTAAAACAAATCCACAAGTAAAACCAATCACCCGAGGAAGGTATTTTTCACTAGTTGGATTTTGCTTTCGGATTCTAGTGAACAAGATAATAGACCAAATCAACAAACTAAGCATTGTCAAAGTTGTAAGTAAGAAAAACCATTGATAGGTAACCCCAAGAATTAAGAGACCTGTATTTATTGGATTATTAATAGTAAACTCATGCCATAACTCACGTATCATAGCAAAAACTCCTTTTCTAAGTACAGATTATTATTGGCATTCTCTTTAAATTATTCTATCAAACTACTCATCTATTATAAAGAATAATACTACTAGAGAATTATGTATAATTACAATTGAAAGCTTCTTCCAAAAGATGAGAAACAAAATTGGTAGCAATTAGTTTATTAGATAAAGCATTTTACGCGTGATTTTTTATTTATTTTTTAGTTCAATTTAAAATCATTTAATAAAAAACAACGATTTTAGAGAATCATAAAAGTTAAATCTTTAAAAAATAAGCTAATTTTAGATCGTTGAAGAGGCGATTGTTTTTGAAAAAAATTTATCATAAAGGGATAATTTTAGTAATTTTACTAATTACTTCTTTTACAGGAATTAATTGTAATATTTCACAAATGAATGATGGTTCAAGGCATTCGTTAATACTTACAGATACTTTTACTTCAAAATTAAGCACTAATTCTATTGTAACACATTACCTTACCACTCCAATTAAAAACTCGAATTTCCATGTCATCATAGAATCAGCTCCTTCTTTTATTACAGCTTATCAAGAGTATTTTTTCAACATTACTCTTATGGTTGATGATTTTGCTGGTGATGTAGATAGATTTTATGATATCTGCTTTGATATTAGACTGGTTTGGACCGGTGGTTCTAAAAATTCCACTCTAAGGTATATGCCAGAAATTAATACTGAAGGTGGTAGTGAGAAAATCACTATTGGAATTGGTTTAAATGAAGGTAATTTTGGTTCATTGATTGATGATCAAATTGTTCCCTTAGAAGTCTACTATTTCATTGAATTAACTGAAGGAGTGATTCTTGGATTCGACCAAATAACCTATGGTATTCTTTATGCCTATGATCTTGATTACCATAACGTCATACCAACACCTTTTAATGGTATTTTTGAGGTCTTCCTTCCACCAATCTATTCAGATTATGGTTCTAAAATGGGGGTAAAAATACGCACGAATGAACATTGGATCACTAATAAAGCATTTACAATAATGGTAACATTATATGCTTTGGAATTCCCATACGATGTTGACAGATTCCACTCTATGGAAATTATCCTCCATTTCTATGGTAATGGTTATCATTATTTCACTAGTCCATCAGATATCTTAGAAGTAGCTTTAGGTGAATCAATTACTTACAATTTTTATATTGAATTTGATGATAGCTATTTTGGTGGATTATCAACAAGTGAAGATGTGACTATTGGATTGTGGTATGAATTATACTACAAAGAAGGGGTAATTTTAGGAATCGATCCTGAATATTATGAAGGTCCTAACTATGCTTTTGATTTCACTTTAGAAAATACTGCAGATGATACTCCAATAGGTAGTAAAAAAACCCATACTTTAGAATTAGATACTTCTTTAGTCCTAAGCCATTTGGCAGCAAAAAGCATTACTTTTAATGGTGAAAACGTTTGGTGGAATTTTACGCTATTCTTTGCATTCAATATCTATATTGAAACATTTAGTACAGTTATTTTAGAGTCCTATACTTTGGACGAAATTACAAGCATGGATCCATTTGAATTATTTATTCTCCTGAAGTCACAAAATATCGATGTAAGTATCGGAGCAAAACCAGAGCTAGGGATAATTCTGAATTGGATTAAGAAAGCAGATATGAGTGAATATACATTTGAAGTAAGAGATTTACCAGTTCCAACACCAACTGATGTTGATGGAGATGGTTCCTACATTAGTTTATTCGGTCATGATTTCTACCTATGGGACAGACCAATATGGACAAATGGTTCACTAACCAATACCCTGGGGTATGGAATAATTGTGCAAAACGGAATAACGATAGATATTGCAGAAATTGAACTTATGGAATATATTGAAAAATTAGCTGGAATAATAATACCTGATTGGTTGGCACAATTAAATTTAGTTTTTGCCATACATGTTTATCCATTAATTTATCAATTATTATACTTTGACTATTTGAAAACTAATATAGCTACAGAATTAGAAGATGACGGAATATATGGATTCCTAGATCTTGATTCAACAGATACCATAGACGTAAACAAGTTAGGAAAAATGGCTATAACACCAACAGGAAGTGACAGTGGACAGATAGAAGTTATTCCACACTTGTTAACTTACTCGTTCTCCAAAATTATTGGTTCAATTGATATTGAATTTGAATTACTAGGTATTGAGATATTTCAGTTTCCAATAATCAACCTTATGAGTGATATCGAGGAATCTATATCCATTGTTAGTTATAGTGGTGAATCCTTCACAAGAAACATAAACT
>JAEORJ010000036.1 GCA_016840945.1 Candidatus Gerdarchaeota archaeon | reverse complement strand
TCTTGGCATAATTTTTACCAACACTTACAATTTCTACCCATCCATCGTTATCTACATCCTCAATTATTATGGTATGACCATATTGATCTCTAGTAATAACGGATGAATTAATTGGGAGATTATCTTCAAAAGCCCAATTGTCATACCAGCCACCTGAATAATATTCATAAATGGACATATTAGTATAGGACATTGAGTCATCAGCAGTATATTGTGAAAAGAATAGCAATTCATTCCAACCATCATCCTCAATATCAGCTATAGTTAAATCATGAATTCTAAAGGGAGAACCATATGGTTCTAAATAATGGTCTAACGCAAAAATATCTTTTTTCTCATCATAAGTCAAGAATCCCAACCAACCTACTTCATCACCGAAAGCAATTTCTGCTGTATCATCCCAGTTATTGAAAACATCACCAATTGCTATGTAACCCAATAAATAATCTCCATAGTTATCAAAAATTATCTCAGCATTATCAAAATCTTTGGTAACATCATTCCAGCCAGATAATCTACCAATACGACTATCACTGTAACTTACTCCATAAAGTTCATCACTACCATCGCCATCGAAATCATAAGCCGCCATACCAGTGATATGGAATAAACTTGAATAATGGGTAGATAACCAAGAAGCCCAAATTCTAGTTATTTTTCCATCAATATAATCAAAAATCGCTATAAGATTTTCATCACCTGAAACTTGTCTGTTTGATGTTACAACAAGTTCTTTATCTCCATCACCTTGTATATCAGCTAAAATAACTAGAGTATTATTATAATCCCCAACAGCATCTGTTTTAACATTGAAATTATCTTCGATAATATATTTAACAAAATGGGTTTCTTCTCCGAGATGTAAATCTCCCCATAATCCAGCATCAGTTGAAAAATATTTCACTCCAGCATCTGCATAAGGCCAAGTTATACTTTTACTAAAACTAGCAAAATTTGTTGTTGCTTCAAAAGCTGCACCTATTATATGATCGGTTATTTGGGTGCTATAAGGAATTTCGAATTCAAATTGCCTATGAGAAGTTAAATTATTGAAAGCTGACTTCTTGAAGTCAGTGTCAACAATAATTCCACTCAATGGTAATGGGACCCCTGGTAAACCTGGTGGTTCATATAATACCCAATTGTTTGAAGCTACATCAAAATAGAATAACTCAACAAGTTCGATTCCAAGTGTATATGAATACTTTACTAAATAATCTGTACTACTCAATAATCCGTTATGATCTAAATCAAGGTAAACTTTTGCTCCCCAACTAGTTATTGGATATTCGGTAGTAAAAGAAGTACAATCTAGACCTACATAATAGGTGGTATTGTCATTCTGCAAAAGTAATTTACCTTTAGCAGTATTTGTTATATCATACAAGTCATAAATGGATGCATTAGCCCATTCACTTGAAGGATTGTAAGGATTAAAAAGTATACCTCCATCAATATTAGGAGCTGCTTCATTCCAAATTGAAAAGATCTCTTTAGGATTTGCTACAGAAGAATGTGCCCTAACATTAATTGGTTGGAATTGTTTATTAGCAAAGAATATTGATAAGATAAATATCGTGATAATAAGATAGATTTTATTTTTTCTTGTAAAAGAATTTTTGAACAGCAAAGTATTCATTTTGGCATTCACCATTTTCTAATTTTAAATCTAAAACAATCAAAAAATTACTTCTCGGTAGTAATCTAATTGATTGTTAATTTATTTTATCCACTATAACGATATTTCGTCGATTCAAAAATAAAAGACTTTAGATTTAGGAAAAATATTATAAAAAAAAGAGAGATGAAAAGAGGAGGAATCATTTTTTCCTCTTTTTACTCATAATTAAACCAATAATTGAAAATAGCACAAATCCGCCAACAAAAGAGGCTAAATTAAGAGGTGATTTTACGGTTAAAAGAGGATTTGTTTCCAAAATTCTTGTACCGCTACTACCTTCTGCAACGTAGATATAGCCATTGTTGATAGCTAGTGAAACCATATGGGTTAAATCATTATAACTTCCTAAAAGTCGTGGATGGGCAGTATTTTCTGCATCAAATATATTTAAGCCATTAGTATCCAACATGTAAACATATCGACCATCCATAGTAACATAATATGGAGTGCTATATGTGAAGAATTGCCCTATTTTTACAGGTTCAGTTATATCTTCAAGATTAATGATATCAAATCCTTCATCAACTAAGAAATAGGCATAAGTATCAAATACCTTTACACTTTGATAATTAGCACTTGGCCGTGTATAATTACCTATTTGTTCTGGTTTATATGGATTTGAAACATCGATAACATGCATATAATCTTCTGCTGCAAGGATAAGATTACCATCATACATACTTAATCCCCAAACAGAACCATGTTCATCATATTGGAGTGATTTCTGTGGGTAATCTGGGTAATAGATGTCAATAATTGCTACTCCTTCAGTACCCTGGGCAACATAGGCATATTCGTCAGTAACAAAGAATCCATAAGATAGATAATTAAAGGTAATATTTCCTTGGTAGACAGGATTGATAGGGTCTTCAATGTTTAGAATAACGATTAATGAATATGGTGCATCATATTCTAGTAGATACAAGTAGTCATTTCTAATAAAGAGATCAAATATTTCGCCACCATCAAAGTCATAATAGTATCCAACCTTTGAAGGATGAGCTTGATCAGTAATATCCAAGATTTTCAAAGAATTTGTATCAGCCACATAAGCATAATCCTCAGTTAAAAGGATTTTTTCAGTAAAACCATCATAAATTTCAAAATAGACTGATGTAATATCAACTGGATTGGATATATCTAACACTTCTATTGCATAATCACTGTAAACAAAGGCATAATGGTCATAAATGAAGATATTATAAATCATAAATTGTTGATTGGTGTAAGTATATTTGTATACTGGATTTGTCTTATCAGTCCAATCATATACTTCTAATTTATCTCCTTCACATGCAAAGAGATGGTTATTTCTAACACCAATATCATAAGTTGTATCGTTATATAGTATGGTACTCAATTGGGTTAAGTCGTTTTTAACTGTAGCATTAGCTACTCCTGCACCAAAAGCTGTACTATAATAAATGTAATTGTTAGAGTAGGATATGAATTTAATAGCACCCGATCCAACAGCATCTATATAATCAGGTGCAAAAGGATCTGTAACATTATAACAATCAACACAGCCAACATCATTTGCAGAAAAAATATACCCATTAGTATAGACTAATTCGTAAAGCTCATGAGTAGGACTCCAAATATCGACAGGATTATTTTTATCAGTAATATTTACTAAAATGAATTCATTATTATCAGCAAGATAAACGAAATTTCCATGAGCAGCAAGATCGGTTACACCACCAGAAGCACCGCTCCAACCACAAATCCAATTGGGAGTAGCTAAATTACTAATGTCTACAATATTGAATCCCGTATTATTAGAAACAAAGACATAATCATTTTCAGCATAGATTCGCTCACAAGTGTAAAGATTCCAGGTAGCAATTAATTGAGGATTAAAATCTGTTATGTCATAAACAATGAATCCTTCAGTGCCAAGACTTATATAGAGTCTATCTTCAGCAACATAAATATCATTAATGGTACCATAATTATCATCCCAATAGGATAATTCAGTAATGTCAACATTATTAGGTGTTAGATCACTATCATTTGGTGAAGAACCAACACTATTAATTGCTAAGCTTTCTGTTCCTTCTCTTTTACCAATAACTTGTTTTGTTTCAGTAGAAACAATAGCTATAAAAAGAAATGATAATATAAAAACAAAAGCATATAATTTTTGGTTTTTAAATAAATTATTCATCTTCAAAACATATCCAACCTATTTGAATAAGTATCAAATAATATCATATTATTAATACTCAAATATTTTTTAGAATGGTAACAATAAAAAAAGATTTTCATATAACTATAGACGGAAAGAAAAGGAAAAAGTAGGAAGTATCTTAATTCAATATTTCTGAAATTGTTTTTGTTTCTTGTTCTTTAATTGTTTTTTTAATAAATCTACAATCATATCACTTAATCATATACTAAAGCATCAATCCTTTCCTACTGTAAATTAAAAGATTTTAATTTTAAGCGAAAAAATCGGGAAAAAAAAGAAAATAAACAACCAGGAAGAATTTTATCAGTCAGTTAATGCCTTAACTACTTCTGATAATTTTTCTCGAGGTTGATTAATCATAAGAGCAAAACTAACTTCTGATGAACTCTTTGGTTGGGTAAATTGTAGGCCAATCATTAGTCCCATTAGCATTACACCTAAATCTGCAACTGCAATTGACCCAGTTCCTCCTTCAGGAATTCCCAATGCTAAAG
The DNA here is from genome assembly GCA_016840945.1 of Candidatus Gerdarchaeota archaeon. Next base: position 1,536 of record JAEORJ010000036.1, on the reverse strand, counting down.
ATTGATTTTCTTTTGCTATTCTAGCAAAGGGTTTATCGAATGCACTTTGGCTTATGAATGGTTGATGCTTTATTGGGTTATGATACCATGTTCCTTGATCTTCAGTAATTTCTACCATATTACCTTCTTTAGATCCTTGTAAACCAATATCTAAGAGTAATAATCCCATCCAAGATATTGTTCGAGGTGTTGGATTCTCAAGTATTAGTTTTACACGAATAATGCTGCTATTTGGTAGCGTTAAATATTTGATTTCTGCTTTTTGGCCGTAGAAAAATTCCTTGTCTTTTTCGATTACCCAAGATGATTTTACTCCTACCCAGTCACCTTCAGTTATCTTTTCACTAGAAACTAGTTCAGGTTCATTAAATGGTTCATCAGCGTTTGAATGGAAAATCCCTGGTTGACAACCACCTAAATAATGTTGTAAGAAGAATTTTGGTTTTACCTCTGGGAATTCATCCAATAGAAAAGTTTTCTTATTTTCATCTTCTAAACGGATTAAATTACCACCTTTTTTCGCTGCTACTTTAAAAGCGATTTTACCATTTGTTACACTAAATACTTCTTCATTATTGATTATTTCAGGTTTTACATCAACAGTACCTTTGTGAGTAACAATAACATAATTGTCAAAATCAAATTCGAATTCACCGCTGAAATGAATCTGTATATTTTCTAATTGGTTTTCAATTTTCTCAGGTATAACCACTTCAATTTCAAATGGAACATCAGTAAATGCTTGAGCCTCTGGCATTGGAATTGTTACTTCTTTACCTTTTTTAGTAATAAAATATCCTTGCCAAGTGTTAGGTAGCTTTAAACTTAATATTCCAGGTAATGAATAAGCTGATATGAAACTTATAACAAATTTCTTCTTAAATGATTCACCTGCATAGAGGATACGTTCATCTACTAATTTTATATTGAAATCCTTAATTATTTTAGGTCCTCTGATTTCTTCCATTAAATCAAATTCTTTGTTACCTACTAATTGACTCCAACGTTGTCTAATTTCTTGTATTGAGTTAAATCCAACACTATACCATAAATGAACCATTTTTTGAGGTTTATTTGGCTTTAATTCAACAATTGGATTTTCTATCTGATTTAATTTACCACTATTCAATCTAATAGTCTTAACATTATCAGGTTTCCAAATCCATGCAGAATAATCATCATAAAGAAGTCCTTTGCTAGCATTCCAAGTTTCATCCCAAATAGCTGGATCAGCAGGTAAGACTGGAAATGACATTAAATTGGTAATACATCTGCTTTCAATTATCTTACCCTTTATGGGAGAGTAGGCATAACTTTTCGTTGTATTGGGATTTAGATTGATGCCACCAGCAGGAATAATTGTTTTTGCTGATGCATAAATTGGTTTCTTATGCCCAATGTTGGTATATTGAACCCACTACTCAAATTCATTTGAACCAGGGGCTATTTTTATAAATTTCTCTACCAATAACCCTGGTACTTGATTGCTCTTGAAACTAATTCTTAATAAATAATCTTTACCTTCTTGTGTAAATT
>JAEORJ010000361.1 GCA_016840945.1 Candidatus Gerdarchaeota archaeon | reverse complement strand
TAGCATTAATTTTCTTAGGAGCATTTGTTAAACATGGGTTATAATAAAATATTTGGGGTTTTTATTCTATAATTATTATTATTTAATGATTCATTATGCCAAATATTATATCTGAAAATTTTCCTACCTTAAAAATCAATTTATTAGAAAATCTGAAGGATATACCTGATCACATCCAAACTATTCTTAGCAACGCAATAGCTTTTCTAATAGCAATTTGTTTTGCTATAGGTATAATATTAGCAATAGTAGGCGCGATTCAATGGGCTACTGGTTGGGATGATAAAGGGGGAAAAAAGACCATTGTAAAAGGTATTGTATTAGTAGCTTTATCATTATTAGCAGGTGGGGGTATTTTAGCAGGTTATATGTACTTATAAAAGTATAATTTTTTAAGAAAAGGATGATACGAAAGATTATTAGTAGAAAATTCAATTTCATCATATAAAAAGAAGCGAGTGTTTTAGCAGTGTCAAAAAATTCGGAAATGATCAATAATGGTAAAGCTGTTGCTACAATAATAGGTGTTTCAACACCAACAGAAGTAGCTTTAATTGTTGATCCTAAAATATCACGATCAAAACCTTTAGAACAAGGAGAATTAGTTGTAATTGATTACCCTAAGGAATTAATCCCAAAACCAGTTGTAGCAATGATATCTCGAATTGCTTTGACGAATGAGAATTTAATTGAAAGTTTAATAAAATCACCAGACTCTATAGAGCGATTGAAATTACTGGGAAGTATTGAGGAGGGAGAAAGGTTAGGGGCTGTAGCAAGAATTCTAGGGTATTTGGATGAAGATAGAGAGAAAATAATCTCACCAAGATTTCCACCAAATCCCGGAGCTAAAGTATTCAGAGCACCGTCAGATATACTTAATAAAATATTTGGCAAAGGGCATATTTCAATTGGAACACTTAGATCTCATGATGAGGTAAAGGTAAAAATTAATGTTGATGAGCTAGTTTCTAAACATTTTGCTGTGCTAGCAATAACTGGTGCTGGAAAATCATATTCAGTTGCAATAATTATTTCAAGAATTATTAATGAATTGCAAGGTTCAGTTGTTGTGATTGATCCCCATGAAGATTATGTACCATTTGTAAAAAATAAGAATATAGAAGGAGATATCGTAGTTTTTTCTGCGAAAAAAACGGCTGGTAGGCAAAGAATCGCATTTAAATTAAGTAATTTTCAACATAATGAATTATTATCCCTTCTTGAAATACCTGAAAAAGCAACAATTCAAAGAGATTTGTTTAGCAGAGCCTATTGGAATTTACAACAGAGAAATGAGGATTGGGATTTAAATGACTTAAAAAAAGAAATCGAATCAATAATTAATGACTTAAGAAAAGAAGAAAAGAAAAAAGAAGCAAATAGGTTAGAGAATTCAAAGTTTGGATTATTTTCAAGAATTGATTTAGCACCAGCTAAAGATGTACTAACAAAAAGTTCAGAACTACCTGTTTATAATCCCAGTGGTCCTTCTCTGATAAAACCAAATCAAATAAGCATAATAACATTAACGGGGTTAGGGATAAGAACACAACAAACCATAGTTGATTTAATTGCTAGAAAAATATTTGCTGCAGGGCAAGCATCTGTGAGAAATGAAGCCACCCCGCATAAATTGCCATGTGCAGTGTTAACTATTATAGAGGAAGCACATAATTTCATACCAAGTTCAGGTCGTGTTTGTAGAACTATAAAACAAATAGCTGCAGAAGGAAGGAAATTTGGTGTAGGATTAGGTTTGATATCTCAAAGACCTGGAAGATTAGATAGTGATGTTCTATCACAGTGTAATACTCAAATCATATTAAAAATTGTAAATCCATATGATCAACAACAAATCTTGCGTTCTAGTGAAAGTTTAAGTGATGATTTATTGAATGATTTGCCTGCATTAAATGTAGGCGAAGCAGTTATTGTAGGTCCAAGTTTACCAATACCAGCCTTAGTAAAAATTGATACATTTGATGGTACTCTTGGTGGTAAAGGTGTTCCAATAACTGAATCATGGAAAAATGCATTAAAGGAACAGAAAGGATCAGCAAAAAATCCACAAAAATATGAAGATGATTACAATTTAGATTAAATTACATTTGCATAAGAAAATTGTAGGTGAATAATAATTAGCGATAATAATAATGTTGAATACCATTTTTGCCATACTGCAGATTGGCATTTGGATTATTTCCAATATCAAAAAAGAGAAAGATGGTATGATTATTTTGAAGCAGCAAATAAATGTGCAAAAATGATTGTTGAAGAAAAACCGGATTTTGTAATTCATTGTGGTGACTTGTTTCATCAGTTTAAGCCATCACCAGGAGCACTTAGATTAGCTATTCAAATTTTAGACAAATTCAAGCAAGCCAAAATTCCTTTTTATGTTATACGTGGTAATCATGATGCTTCAAAAGCACAAGCGCAAAGATTTGGTGGTACAATTTTAAAATTCTTGGAAGATTTAGGTTATTTATATTATATCCAAGATGAATCAGTGCAAATTAATAATCAGGTTACTTTTACTGGCGTAGGAGAATACGGAAAAACAACTGGTACTGTTATTGAAGAGGTTATTAGAAACAATCCATTAAAAAAAGAGAAATACAATATACTTGCACTTCATGGGTATGTACAAGGCCAAGTGAGTGATTCAATATTTGATGTATCGGGTTATCAACTTGCAAGTATGGGATTCCATTATATTGCTTTAGGACATTATCACAAACATTGGGAGGAACGTGGAAATAACATATATTGTCCAGGTTCAACTGAACATACAAGTATAAATGATTGGGATAAACCTGATAAAGATGGATATATAAGAAAAAATGGTTACTTTAGTGTAAAAATAAATTTTAATTCAGATAGTAAAAAATGGGTTTCAAAAATAGAGAGAAAATTATTTGATATTAGGCCCAAGGGGAGATTTATTTTTAATTTCTCAGAAGACGATTCACTAGATGAGATAATTAGTAAAGCAAACGATTTTGTAAAGAAAAATGATTTAGAAGGAGCAATAATAAGATATGATTTTGTAGGTCGTTTGCCATTAGGTAAGCAGAGTTTAGTCAATTTCTCAAACTTAACGGCATTAAAAGAATCAAAGGCTTTACATGTCATTGCTAATCCTCAAATAACAAATATTGAAATTAAACAAGCTAAACCTGGCATATCTATAGATGAAGCATTAATTGAATTACTAAAGGATTCGTATAAAACAAAGAAAGATCATCTAAATAATTGGCTTGATATTACTAATGAGACAATTCGAGTACTTGGTTTAAAATCGATTTCATCAGAAGAATCTGAAGAGATTAATTTAATCTATGATACAATAAGTGAATTTTCAAAAAAAATAACTGATTCTGAAATCGAGATAGCTAAAAATCCTAAAACTATAGCTAAGAAAAAGAATAATGAAAGTGCAAAAGAAACCATTCAAAATAAACGTCAAGAAGCTTACCTAAAGAATGAAAATAAAACTACTAAGCAGTCTGATTTATCGATCTTTTTCAGCGAGGAGGGAAATAAATGAGTAATTTCCAAATAAATAGTTTGATATTGGAAAATATTAAAACTTACAAGTATGAAGAGATACATTTTTCAGAAGGCAATAATGTTATAATAGGGGAAAATGGTGCAGGAAAAAGTACAATATTAGAGAGTATATATATTTCTCTTTTTGGTGAAAAGGTACCAAATAGAAAAGTAGCTGATATGATTCGATATGGTGAACCACAAGGCAAAATAACTATCAAATTTACCATTGGCGAGAATAAATATCGAATAGAAGATGAAATTATTCGAAGAGACGAAGAAAATGCTACCCAAACTCAAGTCCTCTACAATGAAACTTTAGAAGAAACTGTAGCTGAAGGCAAAAAAGCAGTAAGTTTGAAGATTGAAGAAATACTTGGGATTGATTCTACAACCTTTGCTAGTGCAGTGTATGCTATGCAAGGTGAAATTGGGCAAATTTTAACATCGAAGCTTAGTGATAGAAAAAGCCTATTTAATAAGCTGTTTCAAATTGATAAATTCGAAAAAACTTGGGAAAATTTGTCTAAAGTTGAGAAATTAATTAAAGGGCAAATATCAACTATAAACACTCAAATAATTTCTTTGCAAGAGGATGTCATTGATAAACCAAACATAGAGAAAGAAATCCAATGTAAGGAAGTTGAATTAAAAGAAGAAAAAGAGAAATTGATGTTAGCTAATAAAGAGCATAAAGAACTCACTAAAATATATAGTTTGATTAAAGAAAAAAATGAATTATATAATAATTTAATTGGCCAGAAAGATATTTTGGGAGACGAAATTAAAGTTTTAATGAAACAAGTTGGTGAACAGATACACAATTTAGAAAAATCAGAAGGTGATAATGAAGGAAAAACACTTACAAAAATTAAATTAATTTTAACTAAAAAAGAAGCTCAACGAAATAAGCTTTCAATTTTAATAAATCAATATAGAGAAAAGAGATTGGATATAACGAGAAACCTTGAGATGATTAGAAGTGATGAGTCTAAACTTGCAATGTTGAATGAGTCATCAAAGGTAAATAAAAATAATTTTGAAGAAACAATTTCTGATTTTTGTTCTGATAATCCTGAATTAACTACAAATGTTGAATCATGGAGTGATATTATTCCTGACTTGATAAAGGAAGTAGAAAATACAAAAAATCAATTATTATTGGATAAAAAAGAAAGGGAAAAAGAAGAAGATTCTATATTAAAACTTGAAGTTGAATTAAGTAAATTAAGAGAATCATCAGAAAAGTACAACTCTAGAATAGTTCAAAGACGGCTAATGCTTTCAAAAGACGCGGGAGATAATTGGAAAGATATAGTAAAAGAATTAATGTCTACAGATTTTGATACAATTATTAAGAAACAACAGAAAAATATTGACAAATTAAAAGAGGAGCTCAATGATTTAGAAAACAAAAAATCAATTATAGATGAGGGATTAAAACGCATACAAGGGGATTTACAGTATTTAAAGGATTTGAAAGGCAAAGAAACTTGTCCCACTTGTAAGCAAAAGCTTTCATTGGAATCATTACAAATATTAAATCAAGAATTAACAGAAAATAGAGACAAGCTTCAAGACAATAGAAAGAAAATTAATGAAAAAATAAAGGAAAACCAAACTAAACTTATGGATTTAGAAAAAATTCATGCTGATCTTGTAAAAAAATTTGATTTATTTTCAAAAATAAAACCGACTATAGAATTACTTGAGGAATCAGAAAAGGAGAAAAAAAGTGTTGATGAGGATATTAAACAAATTGAGTTAAAGTTTGAGAAATTAGATCGAACATTAGTTGAGAATAAGATTAAAGAACTTCAAGATAAAATAAGCGAAAAAGAAGCAAAAATTATCCAATTAAGAGCCATAAAAAAAGCAATCCCAAATTTACTTGGTACTAAAAGCAAAATAGAAATAGATGAACAAATAGCAAAGGATTTAGAATCAAAGATTAAAAAAGAAAAGACCGTCTTTAGTGAAAGCGAATTAGAAAAAATTACTAGGGAAATCAATGATAAGGAAAAAGAACAAATAGAACTAACAGAATTGATAACAGAGATTAATTCCCTAATGAATAATCAGGAGTTATTAAATACAAAAACTAAAATTTTAAGCAAAACTGAAACCGAATTAAAAGAAATTGAATCCATTGAAGGTTTCAAGAAACGAAATGAGATTATGGTAAAATGGGACGATCTCAATAAATTGATTGCTTCTTTGGAAACCAGTATAAATAAAATGAAAGATGAAGTAATACCACCATTATATGAAAGAAAGAACAAGCTGGAACAAAAAGAAGAAAAATTAAATCAATTAAAGGAAACACAAAAAATTGAAAAAAGGAAACAAGAAATCGCATCAATATTAAGAGGTTTGATGAGAGAATTACCTAAAAGGTTATTACCAAATTTTATTGAAAGAATTAATCACACAGCAACAGAAATTTTACAATCAATTATCCCTGGAAGTGATATTCAAAGAATTGTTCTTGATAATAATTATGGCTTAAGTGTTATAAGACTTGGAAATGAGGAAAAAATCTCTGTACTTAGCGGAGGAGAAACAATAATTATTGCATTGGCATTAAGATTAGCATTTGCGAAAGAATTTTCAGCTATTGATTTATTAATTTTAGATGAACCAACAATTTTCTTAGATGAACGAAGAAGAGGGGAGTTAGTTTCTGTTTTAGAAAGAAATAGGTTGGTTGGTCAGATGTTTGTTGTTACTCATGATCCGGATTTTGAAAGAATTTCAGATAAAATCTATTTCATAACTAAAGAAGCTGGAGAAACAAATGTAAAACCAACAGGAGATAATAGTGAGGAATCTTTGGATATTGTAAATGATATAAATTTATCATAACGAATCTATGATTTTCAATGCTGACATAAGTTCGTCTTTATCTTCATCCTCTTTTTTGCTATCTTTTTTCTCAACAGAAGGTTCTTTTAAATTCGGAGTTTCAGTAATTGGAATTTCTGGGACAGTAGGAGCTTCAATTTCTGTACTTAATTCAGCTTTGAAAGCTGGGGGTTTAGGTATACTTGGAGTTGTCGTAGGTTGAATATATGAGGTTTCAGGTTGTTTAATAGGAGCACTCTCTATAGGAGCTTCAACTTTAGCAATTGGTGGTGTTGGTATGGGTCTTTGGTCGACTTTTGGTGCAGGAGGATGTTCTTGTGGTGCTATATGTGATAGGGTTTTAACTTTTTCAGAAGAAGATGTTGATTCAATTGCTTTAACTAATCCTTTTTCGCTAACATCAGCTAAAGATTCAAATTTAGTTACCTTTTCCTCAAGAATTTTCAAACGTTTATTTGTAACAACAATATAATCTGATAGTTCTTTTTCCAAACTTTCAAGAGCTTTGATTATTGATGAAACGATACCATCTAGCTGTTTGTATAATCTTTCTTCAGTACTCAAGTTATTACACCACAATTAAGACTAAATTATTGATTATCAATTATAGAGTCTCAATATTTGCACTTTATTTAAATGTCGTTATTGAGATAAGATAATAGTAATTATCCTCATAAAAGTATTCAGTTATTTTATATTTTAACATGTGCTTATCTGCAAGCTTACGATTTTAATAATCATCTATTGAAGGTATTGTAATTTATCTTTATATTGCCCTAATTTTGCCCGATCCATTATTTGATAAATTCTTTCTTTAGATTCTTGCATGACGGAATCTATATCTATAGTTGTAAAATCTCTATTTTTCATTACTATTCTTCCATTAATTATCGTTGTTTTTACATTTAAATCACTAGCAGAATATGCAATTAAGGAATAGGGATTATGAGGAGGCCAAGTTCGAAGATGTTTTGTATCTAAAATAGTAATATCAGCAAGTTTGCCTTTTTCAATGGAACCAATTACATCATCTTGTGAAAGGGCTTTCGCTCCATTAATAGTAGCCAAACGTAAAGCATCAGATGCTGGTAGTATTTCAGGATTTAGTTTATTTCCTTTATGAATATAACTTGCTAAACGTAGTTCTTCTATCATACTTAATTTGTTATTACTTGAAGCACCATCTGTTCCAATAGATATGATAAGATCATTACTTTTAATCATTTCATAATCCATTATACCTGATCCAAGCTTTAGATTACTAGTTGGATTATTTGCAATTTTCACATTCCATTTATTTAGAATTTGACAATCTTTTTCTGTTAACCAAACACAATGTGCAGCGATTAATTTATCACAAAGAATACCTGATTTTTCTAAAAATTCCGTTGGTGTACAATTATATTTCTCTTTTATTATTGCTACTTCATCTTTAGTTTCCGATAAGTGAATTTGCAAAGGCAAATTAAATTTTTCAGATATTTTTAATGATTCTTTAAGAAGCTCTTCAGAACAAGTATTGGGTGCATGAGGTGAAATGATTATTGAACAGATCTTAGCTTTATCATTAGCATAATTGATTAACTCAATTGTTTTTTCAAGTTCGGATTTGATTTTATCAGCATTACCAAAATCCAACATACCATATCCTAAAATCCCTCTAAAACCAATTTTCTCAAGAGCATCAATAGTTCTTTCTTCATAAAAATACATATCACAAGCAGCTGTGGTGCCTCCTTGAATCATCTCGAGAGCCGCAAGCTGGGTGCCTATATAGCAATCATCACTGGTTAATTGAGCTTCAATGGGCCAAATATAATCATTTAACCACTTCATTAGAGGGATGTCATCTGAAATTCCTCTAAATAATGCCATAGCAAAATGTCCATGTGAATTTATAAATCCGGGAAGAATAAGACATCCTTTCGCATCTATTTCCTCTTTAGTATCCAACATAGTTCCATATTGTTTTTGAAACTCAATCATAGTTCCTAAATCTATAATTTTGCTATCTTTGATTAATATATAACCTTGCTTTATAGTATCCATATTATTATTCATTGTTAAAATATAACCATTAATAATCGATATATCAACTTCTAAATTAGTCAATGAAATCCACCAATCTTTCAAATCTATACTTGATAATAATTTTATTCTATAAAATAAATTCGCAAATATAATACTATTAAAAATATTATTTCATTAGTTTAGCAACAAAAAATCCAGGTGTATCATGTATATCTGGATAAAATCTACGCATGAATTCTAAAGTCAACCCATCTCTAGTATCTTCGCCATTAGCTCCCATAATTAAATTTGGTTCAACAAGTTTCAATCCTAATTCATTAACAGCATAAGCAATTACTTTTTCATTTTCATCAGGTTCAAGAGTGCAAGTTGAATAAGTAATTATTCCACCTTTTCTAACTATTTTTGAAGCTGCCCATAAGAAGGATTTTTGGTAGTTAGAGGTGTTTGAAATGTCATCTAAATTAGTTAACTCATATAATTTTGGTCGAACGCCAATAGCTGAGCAGCTAGGATCTACAATAACTTTATCAGCTTTAATAGTATGGGTTTTGATATATTCTACACTATCAGCATTTATTGTTTCAATTGAAGTTAATTTTTGTTTTTTAATAGCTTCATCAAGCTTAGCAAGCCTTCTTTTACTTCGATCAAAAGCTAAAATATGTGATTTATTATTCGAAATTACAGCCGCACTAGTGCTTTTTCCACCAGGTGCAGCGCATAAATCTACAATTTTCTCACCAGGCTGTGGATCTAAAACATGAGCTACATATGCTGCTGGGATACTTTGACTATAGGCATCACCATTTTCAAGAAAACCAAGATTTCTTAAGCTTGGAACATCATAGAAGCTTTTTATTTTATAAACACCAATACCTGGGCCTTTTTCTGTTTTTGAATCAATAGCTGATTTTCCGATTGCTACAATTTGATTCATAGGACTAACAATAGATACAATATCGTCAACAGAAAATTTTGGCATGCGTTTTATACCTACTGTGAATAAATTTGAACCTTGGTAGACATTTTCAGCTGCGATTTTATCAACTATAATGCGTGGTGATTTTTTAAGATATGGTACAGAGAAAGGTCCTTTTGTTTCTATAGTTATCATCTCGAATAATTGTTGGTGAGCTTTAGTTTTCCAGCCTAAATTATCAAATTGATCTAAAATATGCTCTCGAGATATTTTAGTAGTAGTAACTCTAACAGAAAATTCCTTGACTGGTCGGGAAAGATTAGCAACTATTTTTTTAGCTCTAGAAATACCATATCTCTCATTAAAACGGGTCCACAAAATGTCCGAAAATGTTCCATCTCTTACACTTAATCTAGGAATTTTCAATATTATCATTTGAGAAATAAATTAATTATTTTTTAATTTTAGCTTATAATTAATTTACTCTAAGATGTCTATTAATATAAAGAAAGAATTAAAGGTTATATCATTATTTATTTCATTATAATAGCTAATTTATAGGTTGTATTAGTGGTAAAAATGATAAAACAAGAAAACATACCCAACATTATAATTT
>JAEORJ010000360.1 GCA_016840945.1 Candidatus Gerdarchaeota archaeon | reverse complement strand
GTTAATTGTTCATCAGTTACCATTGATTTCTACCCTAATTTTAATCAAATAGATTGATTTTAGAATTTTTATATTGTAATGAATAACTTAATATTTATTATTTCTTTCACACAATAAATAGTCATCTGAAGTAAGGGGATGTATTTTGTCAAAAAAAACATCAAAAGAACAAACCGAAAGCACTGAACCACCGCGAAATAAAACATTATTATATTTTGCTTTTGCTTTAACAGCTGTTGGAGCAGCTCTTGCAGTTTTACCAACTATACTCATTTTCTTGCCTGATGTACAATTAACGTGGTCTAATTTATTCAAATTACCACATACCTATATAGCACTCTCTGGGATTGTTCTAGTAACTATCGGTTTAATCATCCAACGAAAAATTACTCCTCCAATGGATAAATTAGAGGAAAAGAAATTAAGAAGTAGATTAGAATAAAAAATCATTTGATTACTTGAATGGATAGTTTATCTAAGATTTTCTTAAATTTTAAATAGTCTCTAAATTTCTGAATTTTAAGTTGTGAACCATATTGTCGATAGCTTAATTCTTCCAATTTTTCCAACGCTTTAATACGCATTTTTGAATCAAATCGTTCTTGAGGTAAGTAAATGTAGACTTTGTTTGTTTTTGTATCTATTATAGCAAGTATTCCTTCATCGAGAATCATTTGAGAATCAGCATATTCAATTAATCCTGCTTCACCAAAGCTAAAAGTACGAATATCTTTGATTTTGATTATTCCATTAATGGATCCATATAATTCTAACATAGAATCCTTAGTTATATCTAATTCCTTTTTCCAATTTTTAGCAATAAAATCAGTAATTAATTTTTCAATTGTCAGATGATTATTAAGGGCATATCTTTCCTGATTTTTCTTAAGAATAATGAATACTGAGCAAACTCGCCCATGTTCAGCTATTCTGACATCTTTTGTGTTAGATGCTTTTACTTTAAAAGTATAAATTAAATATCGTAAATCAGTTACATCAAATATTGGTAAAGGTCCAAACAAACCACCAAATAAATTCTCTCCGCCATGAACAGCAGACATGCCATGAACAACCATTTTATTTATAATATCTTTTGATAAACGAATGTTATGATATCTCACAATAGGTCCATTATCTTCAAAAACACCAATAGCTATGCCTATAAAAGCATTAGTTTTTTTTGTTGATGTTTTAGCTTTAGATGAGATATTAAAAGTGACTGATGCTGCCATTGTTTAAACCTTTATTTAATAGTAATAATAATTGATTCTAATATTATTAAATTAGTATGTTGCTATACTATGCTTTTCTTTTGGATTTTTAACTGATTTGATGATAAATAACTTTTTTTTATGATTTTTTATTGGTTAATCTTGTTATTCTTCGGAATACCTTTGTCAAAAAAGTTAAATCTAATAAAATCTTGTCAATAATATACAATAAAAATATTCATTTACGATAACGATAAATTGAATAACAATTATGATAATAAACTAATGGAGAATAATACGTGTAAAATTTGGAGGAGAAATGATCCTTGTCTTCTAAGAACGACTACAAAAAACTATTGATTGTTGGTTCTTTATTAGGTCTACTTGGTGCGATAGCAGTTGCCGTCGGAATATTTCTAAGTTTCGGTATTATCGGAGCAAGTGGAACAGATGTTTTTGGTTTAGCAGCTATTTCACTAATTGTAGGTATTTTCATTATATGCTTAATGACATTCTTTGGTGCTATCACTCCACGTGGAATTACCGCTTATGATGAAAGACCTGGATTAATTGCTTTAGCCATTTTCATTTTTGCACCAACTAGTCTTATATCACAATATTCTACACCAATGTTTTATTTATTAAGCATCGGAAATGATGTGCTTGAAGCAGCTTCTGCTGGTGGAGACTTTGGCATCTATTTTGCAATTGTAGGTTTAGCTTTATTATTAGTAACCTTCTTTGCTTATGCCTGGATTTTCCTATGGAAAAGCAGATCAAATGATACCTCACCTATTTCTGGTGAGGAAACAACTGATGTAGGATTTGTTAAAGTTTTTCGAGTAATTACTAGTTTATTAGTAATTGCTTCAGGAGTAGGTATTATATTGGGTATGAGTATACCTGCATATACATATGTTACACCAGGAGAAGAAGCCAATAGTCTTTTAATGTCAGATCTTTTTGGTACACTAGACTTAACAGTATTAGGTTTCTTTGTTGAAATTGGTGGTATAATTATAACTGCTCTTCTAGTAATGTTTGGTAATTTTGGTATGAAGAAAGCACCTAAAAATGAACTACCATTACTAGCATTTATAACATTTTTAACAATTTATCCTGGTTATACTTTACCAACTGTACCCACAACTCTTTGGAGTTCACCTCTACTTTCAGTTTTAAGTTATTGTCATGGTGTCATGATAGATACAGCTGTAAGAACAATGTCTATAATGGGTTGGATTCTTCTAATAAGCGCTTTAGTCATGATAGGATCAATATTCTTAACTTTGCTAACCTATTTCTTCAACAAAAGCGCAATTAAAAGTGAAGGTCCATCAGCAGCTCTTGGTATTTCTGAACCTAAGAAAAGAAAGAAGAAAGAAAAATTCCCAACTGGACCTCCTTCTGCAAGTGGTCCTCCTGTTGGCGGTTTAGCGGCACAATTATCAGGTCCACCATCAGCAACATCAGGTCCAAGCTTTATGGGTACCTCACCAAGTGCAACAAGTGGCCCCCCTGCAGCTGTTGCTTCAGATACCCCAACTTGTCCTTTCTGTGGCAAACCATTAAGATTCATTAATGAATATCAAAGATGGTATTGCGATAGCTGTGCTCAATATGTATAAAAAAGAAAGGATTTTTCTCCTTTCTCATTAATTTTTTTTATTTCTATTTAGTAATCAGCATCTAATTCATCATTTTCATCCAATTTCATTTCTTTACCTACACGGTATTCCTTTCCTTGAAAGAGATTGATAACTGGTTGAATGTACTTTGGTGCTGTTACCAAGATCAATCCTAAGAAAACTAATCCAAGAATAAATGGACTATTCAACCCTTGATTGATAACCCATGGTGGAAATAATGGTAAAAGAAAAGCAGCTGGTAAAGTTAAAAAGAAAGCTAAAAAGGTTGATGGTCGAGCATATTTTGTAATAACAACTAAAATAGCTAAACATACAAGATAAATCGTCAAAATTAAGGGATTAATCACAACTAGAGTTCCCGCAGAAGTAGCTAATCCTCTACCTCCTTTGAATTTCAAATAAATTGAAAAATTATGTCCTAAAACAACAGCAGTAGCGACCAAAATATAAATTATACCATCCCAATCCATTTGATAATACTTTACAGGTAAAATATTATCATAAGTGGGATCGAATTCTATCAACATTACAGTGGTAATACAAATTGTACCTTTAATAAAATCGAAGAATCCCGCAAAAATGCCTATCCCAAAACCAGAGGTTACCATTGTATTTAAACCTCCAACGTTTTTTGTTCCTACCTTCCGCAAATCTTTCCCAGTACGTAATTTAGTTACGATAAAAGAAAATGGGATGGATCCAATTAAATAAGCAGAAATTGTACAAATTATCGCCCAAATCCATGGTTGAATCATTTTATCACATATCCAAATTGGTAGTAATTAGTTAACTTGTTAAGAAATGATTCTTATTTATAAGTTTTTTAGATATTAATAAATTAGCTGGAAATATTCTTTTTATATCAATTATTTATTAAATTCATAATGCTAAAAACCATAACCCAGTATAGTATAGGTTTTTTCAGGAGAAAATAGTAATGACTAATAATTATATACTTGCTACTAATAGTTTTGAAACCAATCTTTTAACAAGAGCTAAGGGATCATGGGTTTGGGATACTAATAATAAAAAATATCTTGATATGGTTTCTGGGTGTTGGAGTGTTAATCTAGGTCATAATCATCCAGAAGTTGCTAGAACAATACAAAAACAAGTTGAAAAACAAATTCATAGGAGTATGTGGTTTTTAACTCCTGAAGCAATTGATGCTGCTGAAAAATTGGTTAAATTTTTACCTTTTAATCATGATAGAGTGACTTTTCTAAGTAGTGGTTCTGAAGCTATGGAATTTGCTTTGAATTTTGCTCTTAAAGTTACTAAAAAAGAAAAAATATTATCACTAAAAGATGGTTTTTATGGTTCATTTGGTTTAGGGAGAGAATCATCCTATTATTCACCAAAAGGTTCTAAACTAAAAATCGATTATCCGAAATGTTCTGATGAAAATTGCAATTGTTTAGATACTTACAATGAATTAATTGATCTTATATTGAATGAATATGCAAAAGATCTTGCTTGTTTTGCCATTGAACCTATAATGGTAAGTGGTGGAATACATAAGCCATGTACTAAATTTATTGATGAATTATGTCGAAGATTGCAAGAAGAAAATGTTTTAGTTATTGCAAATGAAGTTACTGCTGGGTTTGGTCGAACAGGCAAAAAATTTGCTCATGAGCATTTCAATTTTAGACCTGATATCGTAGCTTTAGGTAAAGCAATGGGAAATGGCTTTCCGGTGAGTGCTATTGTAACTGATTCTGAGTTAGAATCCAAACTATCAAAAGCGGAATTATATTATGCTCAATCACATCAATTAGATCCTTTAGGGACAGCAGTAGCTGGAACAGTCATTGATATTTTTGAACAAGAAAAAATCATTGAAAAAAGTCAAAATAAAATCAATGAGCTTACTCAGTTTATAAAATCATTAGCTTTCCCATTTATTAAAGAATCACGAGCACATGGCATGGTTTTTGCGATAGACATTCAGGAATATAATAATAAATCAGCCCTCGAGATTATACAAGACATAAAGAATAATCTGTTACAAGAAGGAATCATTGTTGGTTACAGTTCCAAAAAAGAACTCATTCGATTATTACCTATTTTAACGATGGATGCTGCAGAGATTAATTTCTTTGAGGAAAAAATGCTGAAGGTTCTTACAGATATCAAATAATATTACCCAACATTCTTTTTTTCCTTCTAATCAAATTAATTATAAGTAAATGATGATACAACTAGTTCTAAAATAGGAGAGATTTCCTCTTATGTCAGATAAATCAAAAAAGGAATTGATCAAAAAAAGTTTACCGCTAATTGATAAGTGGTTAGATTATCAAACTTATATTAAAGAAATCCCGGGAGTTGCAGTAGGGATTTTTTTTGAAGATGAAACAATTTTCAAAAAAGAATATGGGTATGCAGATATAAAAAATAAGGAAAAGCTAAATGGAAGTCATATATTCCGAATTGCTTCACACTCAAAACTTTTTACAGCAACTGCTATCATGAAACTCTATCATGAAGAAAAATTATCTATAGATGATAAAGTGTCAAAATATTTGCCTTGGTTTACTTCTGAAAAAGATGAGAATTTACAACATGTGAGAATTCGTCATTTATTAACTCATTCTAGTGGAATGACTCGAGATGGATTAACTGCTCATTGGACTACTCACAAATTTCCTAATTTAGAAGAAATACAAAAACAAATTACAGAAGGCATTAGCTTTTACGAAGCAAATGAATTATTGAAATATTCTAATTTTGGATATACTATTCTTGGTCAAATAATAGAGCAAGTTTCAGGAACTAGCTATCATGATTTTATCAAGAAGGAAATCCTTGAACCATTAAACATGGTTAATACTGTTACAGAAATAACTGATACCAGTATTGGTAAACATGCAATCGGTTATGGGGTAAAATTCCCAAACAAACCTAGAAAAGAAATAGAACACGTTTCTGCTGAAATAATGCATTCAGCCACAGGTTTGAGTAGTAATGTTGAAGATTTGATTAAATTCTATCAAGGACATTTTCTTGGTAATGATAAATTATTCCCAGATTACATCAAACGTGAAATGCAAAGAGTACACTTCAAATCAAAATTAACTGATTGGGGATTAGGTTTTAGTATTGCCAAAATTGATGATGATTTACTTGTTGGTCATGGTGGAGGTTATCCTGGTTTCATAACAAGGTCTGGAATTATTGCTGGAAAGAAAATAATTTTAGTTGTTCTTACAAATGCAATCGATGGTCCAGCAGCAACATTACTTTGGGGAATCAATAAAATAATCAATTATGTTATTCAAAAGGAAGAAAAATTTGAATCAATTCCAGAAAAAGAACTACCCGATTTATCTGATGTTATAGGTTTTTATGAATCAGAATGGGGAATCTCACTATTTGATCAAATTGGCTCCAAATTAGTTTTGATAGGTCCATCTGCAGACAATCCTACAGAAGGAATGAAAATATACAATCATAAGGAAAATTTGGCATTCATTTCTCCTGATGAACCTTACAATGCTTCACCTGGTGAGCTTGTTGAATTTATTGACGGTCCAGATGGGCAGAAGATTTTCGTTGATAGTCATAAAGGGAAAAGTAATCAATTTAAATATGAATATTGATTTTACTTTTGTTTATTCCCTCTTTCTTTATTTTTTCGTCTAATAGTACCAATTATTGAAACTATAGTAAATGAGATGATTATTAGTATTGTAGAGAGTGGATAAGCATCAGTATCTGTTAAAGTTAGTGGATAGATATCAAGTGAATTTGAAGGACCATCGATAGAATAATCACCTTTGCCATTATAATCTGACCAATGATTGCCATATTTTCCTTCAGTATCATACCAAAAATTATTTGATCCTTCATCATACCCTTGGCTGATAATTACACCCGTTGTAGTACCATCTATTTCATAATCATCTGCTTTTGAATTATTGATGAAATGATTGTGATGAATAATATTATTTGATGAGGTATATACTAAAGCAAGACCATGTTGTTCGGAATCAGAGATCCAATTGTGTGTTATAATATTGGAATCAGAATGACGAATATTTATCCCTTGATAATAATTGCTGTTTATTATATTACCTGAAATATAGTTTGAACTCCCACCATTTAGATGAATACCTTGCATAAAATAAGAACATTCATTATTAGTAATATTACAACCATTTGTGTTAGACAAACCAATACCTCCACCATCTCCAGTATTTGAGATACAAATATTTTCAGTGATTTTTGCAGTTCCTGAAGCTATTTGATCTATAAAAATTCCAATATAATCACTTAAGATAATACAATCCTTAATTTCAAAATGACATGTAGTTAAGGTTACTTTAATACCTATACTTAGTACCCCTGTGGCAGTGATATTCAAGCTCTGAATAATATATGGATTGCTAATTGAACCATTTCCCGGAAATCCTAGTGTTTCAAAATCTGAATTTGAATCAATTAAAATAGGGACATGTTCAGTATAGGTCCTAATTATATAAGACTTACCTGCTGAATATTTATCAAATAAAATAGTAGAATGATCAGTTTTTTCTCCAGGAATAATTACTAAAAAGAGATTTCCTAACAAAAATGAAATAAGTATTATTAAAAATATAGAATTCTTTTTCATGACTAACCCTCTAAACTTTCCTAAGAATAATAATTTTAAAAATAGAAATTAAATATGACCAGTCTTGATTTTAAAATAAGAAATGAAAAGCAAGTATTTCTCTTAGCATTATTTTTTTATTATATTTCAATGCTGATTTCAAAAATTTTCAAAAGATATTTTATATTTTTTTAGAGGATACTTCTATAATATTTTAGCAAAAGAAATTATTTAAATAGAAACAAAACCAAGAATCACTTGTGGAAAAGATAGGAAAAGGAGTTTCTAAAAAGTATTGAAATGTTCTATTTGTAAACTGGAGATTAGAGAAGGACAAAAAATTTCACAATGCCCTACTTGTTTAGCTATCTTCCATGAAGAACATTTTATAGAATGGTTAAAAGAAGATTCCACGTGCCCTGTTTGTAGTGTGAAAATAATTAGACCTACGT
>JAEORJ010000359.1 GCA_016840945.1 Candidatus Gerdarchaeota archaeon | reverse complement strand
GCTGCTGAAGGTTTTAAGATCCTTAACATCAGTGATCCCTCCAATCCTTTTATAATAGGGCAGTTTTATGATGGAGGGCAAGCTTTAGGCGTAGTTGTTTCAGGTAACTATGCTTTTATCGCTGACTATATTGATGGGCTTGAAATCATTGATATCAGTAATACATCAGCACCAGTTCAATTTGGACAATTAGATGATGCAGGATATTATATGGATTTGGCTGTTTACGGTAATTATGCTTTTATTGCTGATAATTTGGAAGAGTTTAAGAGTATCAACATTAGTAATCCCGCCATGCCGGTACAAGTTGGGCAATTCGACGAAGGGGGATCTGGGAAAGGTTTGACTGTTTATGATAGCTATGCTCTTATCGCTGAAGGTAATGATGGATTTAAAATCATTAACATCAGTGATCCCACTAATCCAATAAAGGTTGGACAATATGATGATGATGGTTATGCTCGCAGTTTGACTGTTTCTGGCAGTTATGCTTTTCTTGCTGATGATACTTATGGGGTTGAGATCTTTTTATTTGGTCCAGATACGGATGGAGATGAGTTAACCGACTTTCAAGAACAAGATTTCGGCACAGATCCAAACAATGAGGACACAGATTTGGATGGTTTATCTGATTATGATGAGATTTTTACGATTCTCACAGATCCCCTACAGTATGATACCGATTTTGATGATCTTGCTGATGGTGACGAAGTAAACACTTACTTTACTGATCCTTTAGACCCTGATTCCGATAGTGATTTAATGCCTGACGGTTGGGAAGTCGATAATGACCTTGATCCATTAGTTGACGATGCTGATGATGATGCTGATATAGATGGCTTAACGAATCTCGAAGAATATCAAAATGAAACTGATCCAAACGATATGGATACCGACAAAGATGGACTTGATGATTTTGAAGAGATTACTCAAGGAATGGATGGTTATTATACTGATCCACTTAATCCTGATTCCGATGGTGATGGACTTTGTGATGGAACAGAAGTCAATACAACTGGTACAAATCCTCTTGAAGCAGATACAGATGGAGATGGATATGATGATAACATCGAAGTAACTGAAGGAACAGATCCAACTGATCCAGATGATTATCCTGGAGCTTACACACCTACTCCTACCCCGACCCCAACTCCAACACCTACTAGTACTATAACATCAGAAACTGGATTGCAATTAATCATCATTATTGCAAGTTTGATTATAGTTCCAATATTTATTATTTATTCCAGAAGGAGAAAGCAATAGCTATCGATATCTTCCTTTTATAAAATTAAAATTGGAATTATTAAATAGTGGGAATTTTTTCCCTTCTCTTCTCTTTTTTTACTTCTTTGAATACCTAATCAGTTAAGATGTGTGGATTATATTTTTTGAGCCTTGCAATTATACTCAAGCAAATCACCATTGTAAACGCTAGAAAATATATTGCATTAGTTTGTGACCAACCAACTGTCTGAGTAGAAATTGGCATACATATGATTTCTTTAACATAAAGACTAAATCCTAGAGCAGATAAAGCTTCTGCAATTATATCACCTGAAAATGCTAGTCTTGTAGAACTTAAGTGGGTGTCACATGTAAGGAAAAATGGATTTATAACATCAGTATAATTAAAAATTAAAGTTTTGATTTCTAATGTTGTAAGATTAAAATCTCTCACATAAAGAATATCATCATTTAAATTAAAACCATAAGGAGAGATCTCTTCTATAGTGTTAACAACAACAGGATTCAGGTAATCTTGCATATTAACTATTACTATTCTATCAACTTGATTTATGTAAAGGTAAGGAGCATTTAATTCAATTTTATACCTTCCCCCAGTGTCAAAAAATGTATGATTGGTAATTAATATTGGATTTGTAAGATTAGTAATTGAAACCACTTCTAATTGATTTTTTGTTAAGCAGTAAAACAATTCATTGGTCATATCGACAATAAGTGACTGGAAGACATCACTTTCTTGATTTTGTATATCATAGAGTGATAGAAAACTTGGTGCATTAGGATCGCTAACATTAACTAATTCTATTGATTTAGAACTACTTGTAATAAAAACTAGATTATCTTCAACAATTAATTTTGGAAAATACCAAGTAGAATTTGTTGTTTGATAAGAACCAAGTTTAACAGGCGAGTATTTATTGCTAATATCAAAAACCATTAATGTTTTTTCAAAGGTAATAGCAAATAGTAAATTATTTTTAACCACTAAATCTAGAAAACGAATTGATAGATCTTTGTAGTGTGATATAACTTCAACAGTATTTCCGTTTAATTCAAAAATATACCAACCATCGTAGCCATTAGCTACAAAGATAAAATTATCTTGCATCTCTACATCATAAGTATTATCGCCAAAATTAATGCTAGAATATTTTTGTGGAGTATTAGGATTAATAACATTAACGAAATGTAATTCACCATGAGTGCTTAAAGCAGCAATATATGTTGATAGATGAAGTATAATTCTCTCTCCCTCATTTAATTCATATGTAGAGAGTAATTGAACTGCACTTACATTTTGCAGATCAACTATTTGTAAGCCAAGCTCTTGATCCATAGCATAACAGGTTTTATCTTGCAAAACTACATCTAGAAAATTCTGCCCTAAACCAGGAATATTTTCTGAAGTGCAATTAGCAACCTCAAAAGGATTCAAAGGATCGGAAATATTGTAAACCATTAAACCATTTAATTCGTAGTAAATTGAGGTATATAATGCTGCTACCAAAAGCTCTCCATATACAGCTATACTTTGTGTGGAATAAACTGCTGTATTGTTAATTTGTACTAGTGTAACAGGATTTTCTATATCAGTGATATCATAAATTACTAGTGTCATATAGTGACCAAAAGCATACAAATAATCATCTGTGACCTTAAAATGGTCAAAACCTATATCCTCTGGCAAATCAACAATTGAAACAACAGCTGGAGCACTTGTTGCGCTTGAATCCAGAACAAGAATATAATCGTCACCTAGGTGAAATACATTAGCAAATACAAGACCATTATGAACTTCAAAATCAAAGAAAGCATTAATGCCTAATGAGGAGCCATTATAGAGTTGATAAGGATTGTAAATATCCGAGATATCAAAAACGTATAAATCATAGAAATAATCAGTTATGAATAGCTTATTGTCAACGATTACAAAATCAAGCGTTGGTCCACCACTATAAGCAAAACTATTGGGGAAAATATAATCATCGATTATGGTCAGATAAATGGGTGAAAGGATGTTTGATATATCAAAAACATAAATCCCATAATAAAAATCAATTGCAAATAAATAATCACCATAAATCTCAAAATTAAAAGGATTGGCTAAATTTCCATCCCAGCTAGTGAGATTATTAATAACAAATTGTTTAACACAATCTTCTACCTCACATTCAGCTATGATTTGATTATCACTTTCTGTTTTACCTTTAATATCAATTGAATTAGTACTAACAATAAGGAATTGAAATAACAATACCCAAATAATTACAATAGAATATAGCACTTTTCTATTAGAGTCATTACCAAGACAGGGATGATTCATTGTTATTGAACCTCACTCCAATATTATATTAAGGAATTTCTAATTATAAGATTTTCTCGAAGTTTTATTTCAGTATTTTAATCCAATTCCAAAACTCTTTTGATAAATCAAAACCAAAATGATGATACAAAGAAATTGCTTCTGGCAGAGCAAATAAGTATATATAATGGTTTTTTGGCAGCCATGTTCTTTCATTGCTTAGTAGTTATCCTATTCCTCAATCGTACAATCCTAAGAAAAATTATTAAACATAATATTATGGGAATTGTGATAAACGTCTTAGCAAAATTAAAAATATGAGTTGAACTAATTGGGGTTGTTGGTGTAGGTGTGTAATCCTCTCTTTGGTATTCTATTTCTCCATCTATCATTGTTAGTAAAACTTCTATATCCTTCAAATCATCGACATCACAATTTTCTGGATCATTAGTAAGAACTATGAGATCAGCAAACTTTCCAATTTCAATTGAGCCTAGATAATCCTCTTGTTTAACAGCATACGCACCTTCTATGGTCATCATTCTTAAAGCCATTTGTGCACTTATCTCATTTTCAGCTAACCAAGGATGAGGTTCGTGTATTATTCCATTTTCATCAATAGCTTTTCGAGTGACCAATCCCCACAAGTGTAGAAAAGGATTGATATTTCGTGTCCAAGTAACATCATTTTCCTCATACCCTTCCCAAGCGAAATCTGTTTCTAAATACGCATGAATGCCCAAACCTGGCAAGGAATATCTATTTGCATACCATCCAAGTATTGTAGAATTATAGAGTGTTTCATCTTCGTCTTGCCAATAGGTTGGAAAATACCCTCTTACAGAATGAATTGTTCCAAGTGTTATTGCTTTAGTTATCAGATCATCACGAATCATACTATTATGCTCTATTTGATGTCTTGCTATATCATCAGCGGTTCCATTAAGTGCATATTCTATAGCATTCATTACTTCTTCAATTGCACGATCACCCATTGCATGAAATGCACAGCTAAAACCTTTATCATGAATCGTGTCAACTATTTCATTTAGCTCTGTTTGATTAAAATAAAGATCACCATAAATGCTAGAGCTTTGATATATTGCTAATAATTCCGGTGTATAGGGTACGGTCATCGCGGGAATACCTCGATTACCATAAGCACCATCAGTAAAAATTTTGATACCAGGAACACGAAACTTTCTAGTATGATCAAGGATTGGTTCTCTAGTGGGATACCAATTTTCTACTATGATAGTTTCATTATTTTCATCAAGTATTGGTAAATTATAAGCTGGGAAAACATTGAGTCTTAAAATAAGTTCATCAGCAGCTTCAGCATCTAATAACATTTGTGTATTATTAGCCCAAGTGTCAGCACTTTTCTCATTTAATGTTGTGTAGCCATAAGTGAGTGCTTTTTGTTGTGCTTCAGCTAAAGAAATATCACCACCATCAATAGCGGATTTTATCAAGTGGGTGTGACCATCAATTATTCCAGGCATAATAGATAGGCCATTAATATCAAGACTATTTCCGGGCGAAGTTGTAAAATTCCCGAGGATAGCTTCAGTACTACCTAAACAAACTATAACACCATCATCAATTGCTATAGCTTCAAATATTGGATGTAAAAAATCCATTGTGATTATGTTAGCATTATAAAAAATGTAATCCACTTCAACAGGCTGTTCAGTATTTGCTGATATATTATTATTACTAAAACAAATTGGCATAACCAATATTATTGCTAAAGAAATATTGAGTAAGAGATTAAGAAATCGTTTTTTCATACGCCTTCCTTTTTTCACAGAAATGGATGACATAGTAATAATAGTACACTTAGACTTTAATTAAATTATCATTTTTTGTTGGAATTTATAGAGGAATTTAATTTAGAAATAGCAAAATGTAAAAATTTAGCTTTAATGTTATTTACAATCAAGATTAACCCAAGAGTTTTTGTTTAATCAAAATAATACCAGTTCTAGTGTGATGTCTATGTATGGTAAGAATTTTTTTCCAATATTTATGATCTTTATAGTGTTTTTTAATCACGTTTCATTATTTAATGCTGATAATCAAATAACAGATAAACTCGAAATAAAAACCTCTGAAAGAGAATTAATAACAAAACCATATATGCATACAGCACAAGACAGTTCCATTTCAATTAAAACATCAACAAATAAATCCTGGACTTATATGTTATATTTAGATGCAGATAACGATATTGAAGGAGATGCTATAAGAGATTTCGAATGGCTCGAAGCTGCAGGAGGTACGAACGAGGATATTAACATCGTAGTTTTATTAGACCGCATTCCTGGTTATGATAATACTCATGGCAATTGGAATGGTAGCAGAATATTCAATGTCACTAATGATATCTCACCATTAACATTTGATTCACAAGTTATGGTTGATCTCGGTGAAGTAGATATGGCAGATCCTGATACTTTGATAGATTTCATTACTTATTGTCTCGAGTATTTTCCCGCGGAGAATTATATTCTTGATTTATGGAACCATGGACATGCAGCCTATGGAGTAATAGATGATGAAACAAGTAGCACTCATTTTATAGTGGACGATATCCAACAAGCGATAAATGATGCTCTGGCAACAACAATTGAAGAAATTGACATCATTTCTATGGATGCTTGTAATATGAATACTATAGAAGTAGCATGGGAGATGAGAAATCTATGTAGTTACTTTATTTCTTCAGAAGAAGGCACAAATGGTTATCCTTACAAATCAATCATAGAAGGATTAAAAGTAGAACCAACAATTAATGCAAGTGCATTTTGCAAATTAATAATTGATAAATATAGTATTTATTATAGTCAAACGGGTTTTTGTTTATCAGCTATAAATCAAACTAAACTTTTAGAAATTCCCGATAAAATCAATCCTTTTGTAACTGAATTAATGACCATACTTGATACTGGTTACTATAATCAATTGTTTTGTTTAAGTAGAGATTTAGCTTTTGAGTTTTATGATGGTTTTTGGGTTGATCTAATAACATTAATTGGAAATATTATAGATTTCATAAACAAACCTACTCTAACACTTCTAGGGGAAGAGCTATTGAATCTATTGGATGAAGTGGTAGCTTATAATTGGGAAGGGTATATTAATTCTAATAGTGCAAACGGTATGACAATCTATATGCCGTTTGGTGTATCATCAATTGATTTCTTTAATGATTATTATCAAGGACTTGGTTTTTGCAAAGATATGGATTGGCAAAATTACACTTTGTGGGATGAATTTCTTTATTATTATTATATCAACCATTTATCTTCACTAGTAGTAGAACCACAAAGTCTTACATTAGGTGAATCATTAGATGATCAAGTAATAACACAAAATATCATAAAAATATTCAGAGTAAATATTTGGCAGAGAGGTATTTACGAATTCTCTTGCCCAATAACCTCTGGGGACATTGATTTTAAAGTAATAAAGGTAGACTTGAATGCACCTTATGTATTAATAGGTGGCAGTTATCTTATCAATCCTGATGATGGTAGGATTGAGAAATGTCGATTTCGATTAGCAACCGGATTTTATTATATTTTGGTTTATGGTATTGATACCTCATCGAATTATGGAATTGAAGTAATAATGTGTGATCCAATAACCCTTGTTTGTAATGATCCATATACAAATTCTGCTGGTTCAAGCATTGGAGATATCAAAGGGCACTTTCGACAAGATTTGAACTATTACTTCCAAATAGAGTTGCCATTAGGTAATAATACTATAATATTAACCAGTTCAGAAAGCGCTAATTATCAATTAGTAATTTATAATGAATTATGGCTAACAGATAATTTCTTACCAGCTGCTGGATTTGGCTCATTAATCACTTTGTCCTATAATTTGACAGATGAAAATCTTAAAACGATATTTCTAGAAATTAGTAATATTGAAGGAAACGGCGAGTTTACGATTGAAATTACAAACCCAAATGAACCAACACCAAAAGCAGAATTACAATCATTATTCATCATAATATTTTTGCCATTATTTATAGCATATTTTAGAATAAAAATAAAAAATAAAGAAACTATAGGGAATATTTTCGACGAATAAAAATAACAGAAAATATGCTAAAAACGATAAGAAATAAGCTATTTAGTAAGCTAATACCTGATGTTTCCGTTATAGTTGGAGAAGGAGTTGGTGTTAGAGAAGGAGTAATGGGATAATCTAAAGGATCAGTCGGATCGGTCCCTTCTGCTATTTCTACATTATCATCAAAACTGTCACCATCTGTATCTTTTTCGTTAGGATTAGTCACCCAGCCATCACCTC
>JAEORJ010000003.1 GCA_016840945.1 Candidatus Gerdarchaeota archaeon | reverse complement strand
ATTGATATTTCAAAACATAAAAAGAAGCAAAGATTAAGTTTTATGGATTTACCAAAGAATTATTTCTCAAAGAAAACTATTGAAATACAATTAAATGATGTGTCAAAAGTATACGATGAAAGAAAACTAAAAATTCCTGCTTTATCTTCCGTAAATTTAAAATTCTTTACTAATGAATTAGCCTTTATAATTGGTCCTTCTGGATCAGGTAAATCAACTTTTATTAAACTGATAACTGGTTTAGAATCTGTTACTTCTGGTGAATTGATTGTAAGGAACAACTCTCTAAATGAGTTAGATGATGGACTAAGAGCTGATTTTAGAATGAAAAATTTTGGCATTGTCTCTCAACAAGGGGATTTGCATCCTACAATGACAATTACTAGAAACCTTTTTCTTAAACAAATCTTTTCTGGTCATAGAATTTCTGATAGCTATTTCACTCAAGAAAATATTGAGTCGATTTTAAACGAATTTCAAATAACACATCGTAAAGACTCATACCCATTAGAAATTTCTGGTGGAGAACTTCAACGAGCATCTTTAGCTGTAGCATTATTTGATAATCCTCAAATTTTAGTTTTAGATGAGCCAACAGCTAATATGGATGCTGAACTCGCTTCTGAAGTTATGAGTAATATTTACGATTTACATAGTAAAACAGAAAAAATGATCTTAATAACCACTCATGATTTTAGTCTTGTTCGTGATAATACTAGAATTATAGAATTGACTGATGGAAAAGTCACTCATGACGGTCTTGCTATTATAAAAGAAGAATAATGTCAAAGCTGTATTTTCTTCAGAAATTTTTTTATGCCTAGATAAAATTTATTTACTATACAACAGTTTTTTGAGGGAGAATTGTTGGAGGAAGAAAAAGTAGAGTTTGAAACTAAAACTAGATTAGGGAATGTTATAAAATGGACTACTAATGATTTAGGTAATTCCATTTA
This sequence comes from Candidatus Gerdarchaeota archaeon, assembly GCA_016840945.1. The sequence continues at coordinate 3,142 of JAEORJ010000003.1, read as the reverse complement.
TGCTATGGTTATTATTGGATTAATAATGAATCAATACTTCTTGATTGTTGGTCAAAAAGAACATTCACTATCATACAGTCAAGCAGATGCTATTTATAATGCAATAATTGTTGTTATGCAACTTTTGGTTGCAATATCAATTCCTATTATGGGTGCTTTAAGTGATAAAGCAGGTAAAAGAAAACCATTAGTTGTGATCACTACTTCTTTAACCTTAATTTTAACATCATTAATGGGTGTTTGGAAGAATGTTTATTTTATAGTATTGATTTTCCTTTTAGCAAGTTTTGCTTTTCAAGCATCAACAGTTTTTTATGACGCTATGTTACCTTTTATTGCTGCACCACAGGACACTGGAAAAGTTGGTGCTGCAGGAGTAGCAATTGGTTATATTGGTACCCTTGTTGCTTATCCAATAATGATTGTTCTAAAAGGATCTTGGGGCACACCTATTAGTAATATTACGATAGAAAATCCTACATTAGAATATGGTTATATCGGACGTTTGGAAACCTATCTCATCTGTGTAGGACTATATTTAGTATTAATGATACCATTCTTCTTTGTTAACGAAAAACAGAAAAAAAGCAAAATTCCAAATATCAAAGATTTAACAAAGGGAGCTTTTAATCAGGTAGCAACCACTTTTAAGGAATTGAGAAAACATAAAGAACTCTTCAAATTTGCCATTGGCTATTTTTTAGTTTCAGATGTTACTAATATTATCATGATCAAAATGTTTGTAATTTTAAGTGATGGAATACAACTAGATACTACTGCAGGAATAATTTTAGTTGTAGGGGCTGCAATAATAGGTATTGGGTGTGCCTTTTTCATTGGGCGTTTAGCTGATAGAAGAGGCGCAAAAACATCTTACATTGTGGTTTGTGCTCTCTGGGTTACAGCTATGTTGTTAATGATTTTTCTAATCCTTTTCGGGGCACCTATAAAAGTTGGATTCAATTTAACTTTTATACTGGTTATAATTGGTGCCATTTGCATTGCTATAGGACAATCGGGAGTAGTTATTTCTCAAAGAGCAATGATAATTGAATTAGCCCCCAAAGAGAAAGTAGGCGAATTTTTTGGTTTTTGTAAAATAACTGGGAAAAATTCGTCTATTATATCACCAATAATTTGGTTAGTAGTTTTTATCCTTAGTGAACCGTATTGGGGTTTCAAAGAATATTCTTGGGCTATCTCAGCCATAACTATCCTAATGATGATTGGGTTTGCTTTTATTTTCACAGTAAAATCAAATAAAAAATATAGAAAAGAAAATCATTTGGAGGTTGAATCAGTTACTTAATTTGAGCTATCCATAAAATAAAATATAAATTAATTAGCTAATCACTATTTAGAATCCCTGTTACTCAGTTAATATTTCTATATTGATAGTTATTAACATAGTTGGTAGAAAGTAAAATTAAGGAAAAAATACAACCCTCTTTTCATATTAGGATTTTTTAATTCATTTTTTAGAAGATTTCATCTTTAAAATTGATTTCTACATTGTAAAAACTCTTATAGATAAACTCGATTGCTTTTCTATTAAAATCAAGGTAGTTACTTTTCTTTTCTAAATCATGACCTTCTTCTAAGTATTCTAAATAATCTACTTTTTTACCCATTTTTCTTAATTTCTCTACAATCTGATCAGATTCATTCTTGGGAACTCGTGGATCGTTTCCTCCTTGACCAATCAAAATATTTTCACATTTAATTTGCTCAACAAAGTTTACAGGACTAATACTTTCTAACATTTCTTTATCTTCAATTGGATCACCAACCCAAGCTTTCATTAACGGCCGCCAATAATCAGGTATATTAGTTGTAAAAGTAATAAGATTAGATGGTCCACTTATTTCAACAGCTACTTTCCAATTTAAATGAGCTAATTTTGTGATAGCTAAAAGTGTTGCATATCCACCAAAAGACCCACCCATTATTCCAATTTGATTTGGATCAATCCAATCAAGAGAACGAAGATAATTTACACACCCTTCTATATCACCTTTAATATCACCAAATTTCCTATGGATTAATTTCTGAAATGATTGACCATAACCTGTTGATCCTCGAATATTTGGTGCTAGAATTCCTATACCTAATGATAATAAACACTGCTTTAAACTATCATAATAAGGTCGCTCCTGTAAATCAGGACCACCATGAATAAAAAGAATTGCTGGCACTCTTTGCTTATAATTAATAATAGGTTTATACAAAAAACCAGTAAAATCTAATCCTGTTGTTCCTTTTATTTTTACTAATTCTGCTACCACCATATCTTGTGATTCAATTCCACCTAACATATTATTTGTAATCTTGAATTCTTCATTAGTTGTTAAATCTAAAATATGAATATCAGATACTTTAGTACAATCACCATAACTAAAAGCTAAATAATTCGAATTAGCTGAAAATTCATGAATATCTATTTTTCCACCAGATTTTAAAATTTTTGAATTTGATACACTATCATTTAATCCTTTCAGATATAGAACATCATAACCATTCTCATTTACAGTCCAAGCTAACCATTTACCATTTGGTGCAACGCAAACCTTACTTACATCCCAATTTGGTGCAATCTTTTGTTCAAACGATTTGCTTTCAATATCAAAATAGTAAGTAGCAAAGAATTCTCTGCTAGTATTAGAATTAACATAAAAACCATTTGAATCTGAAGTCCAGCAAGCAAAGAAATAATGACCATCATTCTGAGAAGGAGTAATAAGCTCAATTTGATAATCTTCCATTGACATTAGGTATAGATTACTTTTAGAGTGGCTGACAAATTCGCTAATCACTAAATAATCGCCATTAGGAGATAAAGCTTCTACCTCCAGATTTGAATCAGTTGCAGTTAGAAATTTCACTCCGCCATTTTCAATATTAAGAATTGCCACATCATGAGTTGAACCTAATTGATTGCTTGAAATTATAAGATGAGTATCATCAAGTTGGCAGTTGTCAGAAAGCAAATATCGTTTGTTAAGATCCTTTGTTATTCTTTTAGGTTCGCCACCAGATATTGGTAATATGAAAATCTGCATCTTTTCATTTCCTTTATAATGGGCATTAAGAAAGATGTATTTGCTATTATTAGAAACAACAAATCTAGAGACATTCCATTCTT
>JAEORJ010000358.1 GCA_016840945.1 Candidatus Gerdarchaeota archaeon | reverse complement strand
TCTGCACTCAACCGTTTACCACAAATCAAACTTCCAAAAGTATTAATTTTCCACAAAATAATTCTTTAATTTCAACTTCTAGCGAAGAGAAAATATTTAACCATAAAATGGAAATCAAAATAAGATCAGATAATTCTTCGGCAAAAATAATTTCAACTTTAGTTATTGAAAATAATGAATCAGAGCCAATTGGTTTCTATTTATTTGTTATCAATAAAACTATCAGTTCAGTATTTGTCTATGATCCAATAGGCCCTTTACAATTCACCTGGTCAGTAAAACCTGATTCAAATATACTAAATATCACAATGCGTTACCCTCTATTAGAGAGTCAAAAATATGTTTTTTCAGTCTCTTATGAAGTCTATGATGTTATTTATTTTAGTCAAGAACCCCTCGAGTATTTCAGCTTAGAGTATAACATTCTTCACAATATGGCTACTGATCATTTTATTCTTGAAATATCTTTACCTTTAAATTATATCTTAATTGATTCTGATTCCCCTAGACCAACTTATCCCTCCCCTACTAGGATTTATACTGATGAAGAAATAGTGAAAATTGTTTGGGAATTGGAAAATGCTCAATTGTATTTTGAATATCTATACATTGTTCGTTATCAACAAATGATAAAAAATACAATTACAACAATTATTGAACCACAAAATCAATTGTTTTGGTTATTTATCCTTATTGGTTTTATTATCGGTGTAGGATTGAGTATTTTAACTTTCATTTTTATTGTTAAAAAGAAGCTTCAACCTGATAAATCTGAAATTGTAAGCTCCTTATTATCAGAAGCAGAACAAATAGTACTGAGAGCTATTACAGATGAAGGAGGAGTAGCGATTCAAAGAAGAATTTGTGAAAGAACAAGCTATTCTAAATCCAAAGTGTCACAAATTCTGCTGAAATTAGAAGAGAAAAATGTTCTCAAACGAGAACGTTGGGGAAGAACCAACAGAGTATCAATAACAAATTCCTCATTTCTAAAACTTGATTTAGAGGATTATCCAGAAAAAATTGATGATGAGGATTAATTTTTACTAATAAAAAATAACTAATCTTTGAAACAATAATTAAACCTTCGACAAACCTTACCTAAACCATTGTCTAAGATTATTTATAATATACTTTTATCTATACATATTTAGAGTTAAAATAAGGTTCTCAAAATGATATTCGAGATTATCCTTATTTGTGTTTAAAAAAGAGGTTAAACCCATGATGAGTACTAATAAAAAATTGTTGTTAAGCTTCTCGCTTATATTATTAGTTTTCCTTCCTATTTTTACAAGCTTTGCCTCTGCAAAAGCTGATGGTATAACCTACGAAGAAGAGCAAGGAGCAATACTAATTCAAACAAATTATATGACTCTTAAAATCGTTGAAAATAAACCACATTTCATTTGGTGGAACGGTAATCAATCAACAGCAGATGAAATGTATAATGTTCAATTTACCAAGATCCAAGAATTCTCAGGTGATGATGATATTCTTGATGATAAAATGGAGCTTACAGGTATATCTTATAATTTAATTACGAGTGAATGGGAAGCTGAAATCACAGAAGGGGACAATTTTGTTAGAGTAGCTTTAACATTATCTGGTCTAGCAAATGGAGCTGAAATCAAATTTATTATTAATATGTATAGTCAAAATCAAATTATTCCAGGAACTGATCAAGTAGTTGAAGCTTTAACCGAAGTAAAATTTGATATAATTATTAATAATTGGGCTTTTGGACCAACAGCAGCTGGTCTTGCATTGCAAACATTTATCTTGGAATCCCAACAAAGACATCGAGTTCGAATTAGAAATAGTACTTCCCCTGAAAATGGAAATGCTACAAGATCGATGATTTTTGAAAGTGAAGAGTATGGCAATGATATAGTAGCCTATTATGAATGGGCAAACTTTGCAGATGTCTATGATGGTGAAATTAAAACAGATACTATAGATGTTGGAACAGCCTTCTTCACTGATGGAAGTGAAGGAATGGGTCCTGGAGTTCCAGGAATGACTACTATGTATCTAACTTATCCAAATTACGGTGATGATTTATCACTCGTTCATGATCCTTCTATAGGTATTTATCCTGATTCCTTCAATGTGGCTTTATACACTCTCCCATTGATTGCAGGATTAGTAATAACTACAGGAATAGTGATGATTCTTAAAAAACGCAAGTAAACTTTCTCCTGATGTGGTTTTGGCTTAGCTCAAAATCACATCACCAATTATTTTTTAAAAAATTTTAAAAAATAAAAAATACTTTTTAAGTACTTAAACGTGTGTGTAATAGGTATGAAATCAACTAACTTCATCTTAATTATCTTTGTTATCACAGCGACTACATTTATGGGTATTACTTTCCAAAGCTTAGCACTTGATGTACCTATATCCCATATACAAAATGCGAGTTCTAATTCCTCAACTCAATTTTCACCAACTGCAGTAGAAAATGAAACCTTGCTTACGCATAATATAGCTCTTAAAATCAATCTTGATAATTCAATTAGAATTACTTCTACATATGTTATAGCTAATAATGATACTAACCCACTTACTTTCTTTGTTTTAGAAATTAATAAAACAATTACTTCAGTATACTCTTATGATCCTATGGGTCCCCTAGTATTTAGTTGGGTAGTAGATCCTGTGGTAGGCAATGTTATTAATATTAGTTTACGATATCCTTTGTTACCTGATGATTTTTGTGTTTTTTATACCTCCTATGAAATTGAGAATGTTATTTACAAAGTAGGGTCTCCTTCCGAATATTATGCTCTTGATTATGAAGTCATTCATCCGAGATATTCAAAATTATTCAATCTTGAAGTTTCATTACCAGTTTATGCTCTTTTATTAGAAGAAGGACCACCTGATCCTGTTTATCCTCATGCAAATAAAATTTACACTGAAGATGAAGTAGTAAAAATTAATTGGTATTTAACTGACAGAGATATGAATGATGATGATATCTTTTTAGTCAGATATAATTTACTCCCAGATGATTCAAATGGCAGTTCTAACCTTAGAGTTCTTTATTATCTTCTAACACTCTTGTCAGGACTAGCTCTTGGTGTTGGTGGTGTTTTATTATTCTATACTTATCGTAAAAAACCAGCTCAAAC
>JAEORJ010000357.1 GCA_016840945.1 Candidatus Gerdarchaeota archaeon | reverse complement strand
CTAGAATAAAAAAAGAAAGAAAGATAGCTATCTTTCTTTAATTGATTTCATTCCCACAAATATCGTATAATGTATCATCTAGTATCATGTTTGGATCTCTTTGTGGTACTTGTGGGTGATTATAATCCTTATATTTTAAAACGAAATATTCACAATAGGTAAACAATTCATATAGAGAGATCACACCATCAGAATTATTATCAGCTAATTCCTTATCTAAATATGGATGCAATCCTCTATAAGTGGCCCATGGAAACAAGGAATGATCATCTGCTGGATCACCAGTAGAATCTGCTTGTGCTGAAGTGTACACAGCTCTATTAGAAACACCACCTATATCATCAAGAAATGTTCCTGAGTAACATGGCCCTAAAAAGACATACATCTGTAAACATGGTATATTCAACCATTGAGCAAATTCATAATCATATACCTTTTCTTCTGGTTTCCCTTCTATCTCATCTCCTTTCACAATTTCAAAAGATCCCTCAGCTTTGCCATGTCCAGACCACCAAATTATTACAATATCATTGGTTGTGCTTTGTAACCCATTAAATAGCCCATAAACTGTATTTTTAGATATGCCAGTATAAATATTATCTACAATCGTTTCACCATCAATTTCTTCCATTTGTATTGCTAATTTTGTATTTATTCTTTTGAGCCCATACCACTGTGACAATGTTTTATAGAAATTATAAGCATCTATAGAAAATCGTGGTTCTTCACCTACTCCAACAATAATTGCATAAAGATTAGTTTGCTCATCAACCGGGTGTTTATGAGTAGTTTTTATTTTTACATCATCAAAATAGGTATAATAATATGAAGCCATTGTTAATCTTGCTGATAAACCTGCTTTTCCACTAGATATTTTTATTTCATCATCTTTTGTATCATAGCTTAATTGTGGAATATTTGAAAATGTTGAACTTTCTGTCACCCAACCTTCAAGTAGAGTTCCTGTTATTTTGATTTTCATATGCCACCATTTACCAACAATATCACCAATATTACATTCTGCAAGTTGAAAATTATTTGTTCCATCAGTTCGAAAAATTCTTGCTTTATCTAGATATATTCTGAGAAAATATCCATTTGAGTATGATATTATATAACTTGATTCCGTTCGTAAATTACCCGTTCGTAACCATAAAGATGGTGTTAGATAGTTTGAACCATGAGGTTTAACCCACGCTTCAATTGAACCATCTTCAAACGAATAGTGATTTTGTACACCATCATAGTTTACTCCACCTGGTCCAACAGCTTTAAGAGAATTGCTTCCTTCTTTACTCGGTGAATAATAAACTTGTTCAAATAGTTCTTCACGAGCATAACTCCATCCCGCATTTGTTTCTTGTTCAAATCCATCCTTTATAGCATCGACATTTTGCTTCACAGTTATTTCATCAATATAGATATATCTTTCAGGATCTAGATTAGTTCTTAAAGAAAAGCCAGCCTTTCCTGATGTTAGAGAGTTATCAGTAAGTTCTAATTCAGCTGAATATAAACCACTTTCTGCATATGCATACAAACTATTTCCTGTTATCTCGAATTTTAAATACCATATTTTATTGTGCCATAAATATCCAAGATCATCTTCACCAAGGATTGTCCAATTATCATTTTCCCATTTTGAGATTCTTAGTTTATCGTTATAAAGCCGTGCCATATATCCTGAAGTAAATGAAGGTTTATCAGGATCATAGACTGCTTCTAGTTCTCCTGTTCGTAACCATAAAGCTCCGCATTGGTATTGAGACAATCGAGCTCTTATCTTTGCTTCAATTGATCCATCAGTCATTGATTGATAGAATTGTACACCATCATATGTTTTCCCAGAGATACATAATCCTGCTAAACATTTAGTTCCTTCCATTTCCCAAACATCATCAAAAGCAAAATGGTCTTCACTTTCAAATTCCCATCTACTTGCTGTAAAATTTTCATCCTCAAAACCATCAAAATAGGATTCAATTGAATCAGAAGTATTTGTACTTGCAGTAGCAAGCTGTATATTATTTAATAAAAATTGACCAAATATAGAACCAAGAAATAATAATCCTAGAAATAGGGATAAAATTTTTTTATTTTTATTCAAATAATCACATCCTAAAATTTCCCAATATCACTGAAAAATAGTTGATTTCCACTATCACCATCTCCAGTAATAATACTATTCTTTTGCTTCTTTATAAATTTTAAATTTAGAAGAGTTATTTAGCATTTTTCAGGTTTAATTATTGATAGAAAGAATGAAGGAAACAGAGCATTGAACAATATTACAAATCAATGCTAGAAAATAATTTCATAATGAAAAATATTTCATTAATAAAAGAAAAGTAATGGTGTCGCGGAGGTGATTTGAATTCGAGGATAACAAGCAAACACAAGACATTCTGATTAAATTGAGATGCCTATTTCACATCACTAAATATCAAAATCTATGAACACAGGATTTTCATAACAAGAACATAGATCTATTATAGACCTAACTACTGTTGTTTTATCTACCGCATCAAAATTTATGTCATCTTCATGTTTTGTATCGTAAGCAACAATGCTGTAATCTTTACCTGCCTCAACTTCTTCTATATTTCTAGTAGGAGGAGTTGTATTTGATCCTGAATAAGCTGGTAGTAAAAATACAAATTTATCGTTTCTATAAATATAAACCTTGAAATTTCTGTAATTTTTAGCTACAAAGATTATTCCATGCTTACCTGAACATGGAGGAGAATCTACTACATTAGAATCTGGTATATAATCAATTTTTAATGGGTTTGCTGCTGTCCCAATTTTTATTGTGATAGGATCTGTTTGATTTGTGTATATTTTTGATGTATAAACATCACAATCTTTTTCTGAATCATACAAAGTCACATAAAAATCACTAGCTGAAAAACGATCTAAGGTGCCATAAAAAATTGAACTGAAAGTGAATAAATTTTCAAATTTTTGTTCTAATTTTAAAGGCATTTCAGTTATCAATTGATCTTGTGAACTTGTTCCACCCCAAATTGAATCATTATCATAAAGTTTGGCAATAAGTTTACCAATGTCTCTGGTTTTACCATCATACTTATATTCGCTAACATAACCAATAACAGTAAATTGTGGTATTGTAATCATTCCTACATTACAAGGAAGACTTGTATTCCATTTTGTTTTAGTCCTTTTTATTTCCAAATCGTTGTATATAGCTTTAACATAAACATCTGGTTTCTTCTCAACACCTAATCCATAATCATCCTTAGTAAAATCTATAATGAAAAATTCTCCATCATTATTTGTCGTAGCCTCTCCTAAATAATCATCTTTAAGCAAATCCGAGTCATAACCTGCAATTTTTAATTCTTTAAAAGGTGCTGTGGTGCCATCAGGTCTTTTATATAAAACTTTTCCATATATTGTATTTGCTCCATATGTAGCTAAAATCTTAGGAATGGTTTCATTAATAGTAAGAAATGGTTTGGAATAATCTTTTCTAACAGGTTCAGAAATTTTTACTGGTGTTATATTATCTTTTTTACAAATAACCTTAATATAAATATCTCCTAATCGACCAGTTCTTATATTTCCCCAATCTTGTTTAGCTCTGTGTTTAACTGAATAAAATCCATATTGGTTGGTAACTGTTTCATCTAATAAATCATCTTTGCCCGGATCCTTATCCCAAACTTGCACACTAAATCCAACAGCGGGGGAACCATCCTCAAAAGTAATATAGCCATTAGTCGTTGTTTCAAAAGCATCTACGACTGCTTTAATTTCTAGATCTGCTTCTGAATAATTCCAATGCACACTGGATCGATAGACTCGTTGTTTACCATCTGGTGTAAATACTTTGGCAAAAATATCTGCAAATCTTCCTTTTCTTGTAGTGCCCCAATCTTGTTTAGCTTCATGTGTAACTGAAAATTCACCACTTTTATTCGCAGCTCCTGAACCTAATTCCTTATTTTTACCTAGATCCCAATCATAGATAGCAACTATATAATTTTTAGCCGCATTTCCATCCTTATCCTTTACAATAACTTTAGTTGTTGTTTTTTTTCCCATTTTTTTCACCCTTGTTTTTCATTCAATTATTCCATATTTTGTCATACTACAATAATAATATAATAATATTTAAATATTTTCGTCAT
>JAEORJ010000356.1 GCA_016840945.1 Candidatus Gerdarchaeota archaeon | reverse complement strand
ATGAATTTTCTTTACACAATCCAATTTTTTCTGAATTATCTGATTTTATTAAAAATGATAATAGTACAGATGCTAAAACTATGATAGAAAATGCAAAAAAACAAGGTATTAGATGTGCTTATGTAGAAATCATTGTTCCTCATTGCGCATATAGCCTTGTTTGCTTTGAGACTATTGATGAAGGAATGGTTTATTTTGAACCAGTTACTGATTATCGAGTAATCCCTGAAATTGGAAGCTACTATGTTGATTGTTTTGAAGGCTCTCCGTATTATTCTATTTTTGATGATACGATTGAAGATATTAGAGTATTTTGGTGAGTAATATATGTTGAAAGAGAAAAAAAATAAATTAATATTGATTTCAATAATTCTCACTATTATTATAATCTCGATAATTATTTCTTATCTTTTTTATAAATCTGCATCTGAATTAGAAAAACAAAAACAAACCTTAGAAAACGAATTATCATTTTATAATAGTGAAATTAATACTTTAAATAATCATATTTCAACTCTTAATAGTAATATAAGAAATAAGAGAAATACTTTAAATGATACAATAGAGGAATTAGAATTACGAGAATCAGATGAAATGTATTATATGCATAATCCAACGTATTCTGAAGTTATTAAGTTTATACAAAAAGATACTACAGATAAAAAGAGATATGATGAAGATACATTTAACTGTGGACATTACTCAATGGAAGTAAATAATAACGCAGAAAGTCAAGGTATCAGATGTTGTTATGTTACTGTTAATTTTTCAGGTGGAGCTGCACATGCACTTGTTGCATTTGAAACTTCAGATAAAGGCATTTTATATATTGAGCCACAATCAGACGAGAAAGTTAATTTAGAAATAGGCAAAGATTACTGGGCAGATTGTGTTGTTGAAAAATCTTCTAGATATTACTATCCAAGAGATTCTGATAATATAGTAATGGATTTTGAGTTATTTTGGTAATATTAAGAAAAAATTATTTAACCTGATGTAAATTTTTATACAATTACATCTAAGAATCAATATACTTATAATATATCTTAAACGAAAACTTGCATAATATGTATAGTATTATTTTTCATTAACTAATTATGCTTAATTTAAGAATTTTAATTATCAATAGTTATGGAGAGATTTATAAAAGAATAGTTGTTTTAAGATAATGATTTGAGGGAGTAAATATGAAGAAAATAGCAATATTGCTGATTGCTGTAATGGTAATTAGTATAGGTTTTGTAGATGTCTGTATTGCAGGAAGTGAACCCTGTGGAACTTGTGATGGAACTGGAAAATGTAATCGTTGTGATGGTACAGGTTGGGAGATATGGCAAATTGATAAATGTGATAAGTGTGGTGGCACTGGTGATTGTCAGACTTGTGGCGGTACTGGATATATCGAAACTGGTGTAGGTGGCACAGGCATTCCAGGATTTGAAATAATTGCTTTACTATTTGCTATAGCTATGGTTACTGGAATCCTCTTATTAAAGAGAAAAAGCAGAAATTACTAGTCTTCTCTTAATAGTTGAAATCAAAAAATGAAAAAACAACAAATGATAGTTGGGATAGTTGTTTTGAAATAATGATTTAGAGGGAGGAAAAATGGTTAAATGTGAGGAATGTGGAAAAGAACTCCGTGATGAATCAAAGTTTTGTGATAGTTGTGGTAAAAGAGTAATTAGCCATTCTCATTCTACAGTTAATACAGAAACTAATTCAAATTCTGATACTAAAACAATGTTAGTAATAATTACAATTGTTCTAATAATAGCAATTGTAATAATTGCTTATGTTGCAAATGAAACAAAAATATTCCATGCAAACTGTGAACACTGTGATGGGACTGGAGAATGTCAAAGTTGTAGTGGCTCGGGTTTCTGGTATTATTCTTTCCCCCCTTATGTAAAAGAGTGTACATCATGTGATGGAACTGGAGATTGTCGTTGGTGTGATGGTACAGGTAAAGTAGATTAAGTGAGAAAAAATATGAAAAAACAACTAATGATTATTGGGATAGTAGTCATACTTCTTGCTGTTTCATTAAGTGGGTGTAACGAACAATCAAATAATAGCAATAGTGGTAGTGGGTATATTATTATTGAAAGTCATAATGTCGATGACAGTCAAGCAAATTCAGCGTGGGGACTGATAAGAGTATATGGTAAAATAAAAAATATTGGAGATAAGAATGTTGATTATGCTGAAGTCACGGTCAAATTTTATGATAGTGATAATGAGTTATTGTTCACTAATAAACAACAAATTAGATATATAGCAAAAGGTGAAACCGAAGATTTTAGTGTTTATTACTATTATTATGATAAATACTTTGAGCAATATCATCATTATACTGTTTCTGTTTGGTCAAGAATATAGTATTTTGAGGGAGGAAAGAAATGAAACAAAAGCATGTTGGTAATTTAGTCGGTTCTAGTGCATTAATAATATTTGGTTTTATTTTAAGAAATATACCTGAAACAATATCAGTATACGGAATGACTCGTACTGTGGGTTATCCATTTAGAGGTATTGGTGAAGTGTTTATTGTTATAGGAATTTTATGTCTTGTTGGTAGCATTGTTTATGCTTCTTTTGATATGAGTAAAACGAAAATTAATCATCCCATTCAAACAAATACAAAGGCAAACGATATGAGCTGTGGGGAATGCGGTCGTTCTATCCCATCTGATGCAAATATTTGTCCATATTGTGGAAAAAAATTTGATGAATCTAATAAAACAAAATTTTGTCCAAAATGTGGAGTGGAATTAGAGGGTTCACCTGATTTTTGTTTTAAATGTGGTTATAGATTGAGGTGATAAAATGCCGAGATATTGTAGTTTTTGTGGTGCTAAACTTAGAGAAGATGGTAATTTTTGTGAAGGATGCGGTAGAAAAACCGTGAGTGTAAAAGATTGGGAAAAAGAAATTGAAAATGATTTGCGAAAAAAATTAACTATTGAAATAGAACAAAAAATTAGAAAAGAAATTGAAGAAGAAAAGAGACTAAGGGATGAAGAAAAGGAGGCTGTAGAAATTACACCTTTAAATTGGCTTAATACAGCTTATATTTTTGGATTTTCATTGATATTGGCAGTTGGATTAATTGCATTATCAATAATAATTGGAGTTATTGCTCTTGGTGCAAATTATACAAGTGGATTTAATATAAAAGTTGGTTTTCCTTTAGGGTGGCTTCAATTAACAGGTACTGGCGTTAATATTTCAAATTGGTTGTATTTATTTGTTGATTTCATTATTTACACAATAATCTGTTTTAGTGTCTATTTAAGTTATAACATTTATAAAGATAATAAACAAAAACAGAGAAAAAATAATTAAAATTTGAGGAAGCAAATATGAATAAAATGGCGATATTGTTGATTGCCTTAATGATAGTTAGTGTCAGTTTTTTAAGTGGGTGTGACAGTTCTGATAAGGACAAATTAGTCGGTACTTGGGTATCAACTGATGAAAATATCCAAAGTTCATTTAGAATTTATTCTGATGGAAGTCATCAAGGTTTACCTGAAGAATTAAATTTTTGGATAGACAAAAAATGGGATGTTAAAGACGGCAGTTTAGTATTTTATAGTGGGAATTATGAACGAGCATATGATTATGCATTTCTAACTAAAGGTGATATAATACATGTAGTCCTCGCAAGGGGCAATTTTATATGTGAATATGAGAAACAATAGAAAATTGTAGTTGATGGAAGGGATAATACGCAATTGGGATATGAAGAAGAAAGCAGAAAGCCGATTAAAGCTAGTGTTAAAACAGAAGTGTACAAAAGAGCAAAAGGATACTGTGAATGTTGTGGCATACAATTAGCACGAATTCATGGTGATTTTCATCATTGGCGTTCACCTACTATATCACCTACAGCTAAAACCGTCCAGTTTCTTTGTCCGACTTGTCATAGAAAATATGGACATACAAGGAAGGTTGTTACACATTATTATATTACTGGGGATGAAAAAGAGATAGTAACTATAAGACATAAGGTCAAAAGAAAAAAGAAAGCAACCAAGAAAAAACCTATTGCAAGAAGAAAAACCAGAAAAAGAAAAACTACTAAAAAGAAGACCACAAAGAAAAAAACTATAAAGAAACCAAAACGCAAAGTTAAGAAAATTCAAAAGAAAAAAACACAAAAAAGAGCAAAGAGAAAGAAAAGAACAACTAAGAAAAAATCAACAAAGAAAAAAAGTAAAAGTAGGAGAAAGAAATAATTGGAGTCTGAGTGTTAATAATGGGAATGATGGAAGCTAAAGAACAAGACTTTAGAAATGTAGTCGAAGAAATCTCAAAAGATTTGGGGTTAGAAACAACTCCAAAAGTAGAATTTTATGATGGGTATATACCCAATAAATCATCAAATGTAATAGCTTGTATAGATACGACTAACCATGTTATTTATGTTTCTAGAAGACATCTTATGACTATGAATGCTAATGATATACGAAGAGTTGTTAGACACGAATTAAGTCACTATAAAGTTAAACCACATGGGGCAGAATTTGATAAAGAATATGTAGAGAATAGTATTGGTTCATTTAATCCAATAAGAAGTGGTGTGGTTAATATTAATGGTGGTAAGAGAGCAACAGAAGAAGAAAATAAAGTCGATAAGATAGGGTTTGAAGAATTTCATGATATTGCTAAAAAAAGATTAGCAGTAGGATGGTCAGCGGAAGCTACTTATAGAGATGCTCCAAAAGGATATACTGAATGGGCTAAACAGAATTTTAACGAAAAAGGTGGAATAAAACTTCCGTCATGGAAGGATTCAAAAATTAATTGCAAAAATTGTGGTACCGTAATCTTTAGATATTATGAAAAATGCCCACATTGTGGATTTATTAGAAAAAGAAAAAGACTATGAGTGTTGATTATGGTTGGAATGACTGGAGAAGAAAGGAAAGTCGCTGATTTCCTTACTACAAAAAAGTTTAGATGGAAGTTTCAACCTAGTGTATCTGTTTATGATTTAGGCGATAGACAAAGAACATTTTATCCTGATTTCTACTTATCAGATTTAAACATATACATAGAAGTATGTGGTGCAGAAAGAACAGAAGAATACGAAAGACGAGATATAATATATAAGAAAAATGAAGTACCCATTATTTTTGTAGAGACATATAAAGACGAAGGTAAATGGCAACACTTTTTACTTAGAAGGATTACTGAGATTCAAGAAAAAAGACAATCGGTAATATCCCCAATTGCACCTTCTAAATCTGTTGTTAAAGAAGTTGTAGAAAAACCAGAGCAAACCACTAAGAAACCTACTATGAAAGAAATATTAAAGAAAGATGTAATTAGTCAACAATCACAATGGGGTATCTGGATTACTTGTTTAGGAATTGCTTTAATCCTCCTTGCATTGTTTATTTCTATCTTTAATATATTTGTTGCTATCTTAGTTTTAATAGTTGGTTTTATAGTGTTTTATCTAGGAGTGCATATTCTAGCTTATAGGTTTTCAAGATGGTACAAGAAATGGTATAAAGCAAAGAAAGAAGCATTTAGGGAATGGCTAAGAAAATGAATAAAAAAATAATTATTTTTTTACTAATTCTGACAATGATATTAATTGTGCCATCTGTTGAATCTAGGAAAACCTGTGAGGAATGCGAGGAATTGGCTGAAACAACACATAAACTTACTGGAGAGAGTATGGAAGAATGTAGGCATAGTATCGCTGTATTATATTATGAATGTAATGAATGTTTCTATGGCTCATCTGACTATTCAGATAGTAGCTCTGATGATACAGAGGACTACACTCAAAATTGGATAGATGCCTGTTTATTAATTATTATACCTTTTGCTGTAGTATTTTTTATATTTTGTTTAGCAAGTATGAAAAATAAGATGAATAAAAAAAAGAAGAAGTAAGATACTGAAAAGAAGGGGTCTGATTAGATGAAGAAACAACTAATGATAGTTGGAATAATTGTCATACTTCTTGCTGTTGGATTGAGTGGATGTAGTGAGACAAAATTAACAACAGTAACTCAAATAAGAGAACATACAAATGATTACATAGGTAAAACTGTAACTATAAAAGGAACTTGTTATGGTGGAGATGATAATAGTCCTTATGCAATATTTGATGAAGGTTATAATAATATGTATGCCTTAAACTTAAATAATGTGGTAAAACCTTCAAAACTTTACTCTGGAACATTATACAAATTTACAGGTATAGTTAGAGATGCAGAATATACAGATAAACTTATCATGGCTGAATATTACCTTGAGGTTTCAAAGATTGAGACAGCATAGAAGTATGAAGTTGAGGTTTGAGAAAGGGAAGGATGAATAAGAAATTAGTATTGCTAATAGCCGTTTTGGTAGTTAGTGTAGGATGTTTAAGCGGGTGTCTTGGTGAATCTGACAGTGCAAAAGCTGAAAGAATTGGAGAAGAATATCTTAGTGATAGGTTTCTTGCTTTATCTTTAGCAAAGGATTATAACTATGAATATTCAGTAAGTTCTTACCTTCATGGTAATAGATATACTGTCTATGT
>JAEORJ010000355.1 GCA_016840945.1 Candidatus Gerdarchaeota archaeon | reverse complement strand
AGTCAATAATAATTTCACTGATTAATTATAAAGGATTTTTGTTCATTCTAATCATATGTTCATTCACGTAAAAAAGGTAAAATTCAATTGATTTTTGAATCAATTCCTTCTCTTAATTTTACATTTGATTTTATTAATTAAAGCAAAAATTGGTATTATACAAATCAAATGGAAAGCTTGTAAAGATAATTCTGATGAGATATCTGATTCTAATTTTAGTATCATTAAACCATTTTGATGCATTGATAAGAATATTAGTTCATTTTGAACTTCTACATCCACCATTGTTGTTCCACTATATTCTGCTAATTCAATAATATTTGTAGGATCGGAAATGTTTAGAACTTTTAATCCAACTCCATCAATTATAATAAAAGCGATATCATCCACTACTTTTATACCCCAAACATATTCATTTTCTGAACTAAATGCACCTATTCTGCTTGGTGAATCTAGAGTACTAATATTAATGATATTTAACCCAGTTTTATCTGCTAAATAAACAACATCGCTAACTATTTGAAATTCAACAGTACCATCTAAATTATCATCAAATTGTGTGATTTGAGTAATATTTAATGGATTAGTTACATTGAGGATTTTAAATCCACTTGACCAACAAGAAGTATAGCAAATTTCTTGATCAATAAATAAACGAAAGAATTCATAATCAGCATCTACATATTCTGCAATCTCTAAAGGTAATGTGGGATTTGTAACATTAATGACTTTAATTTTAGTACCAAAATAACCATCATACCATACAGATACCTAAGCTAAATTATCTTTAACATAAACCGAATCAGTTTCTCCTGATTGTGAATCTGTTAACGAACCAAGTTTTACTGGACTTGTAGGATCACTGATATTGAAGATTTGAAGGCCTAGTTGATGATTTGCTAAATATAATTTAGTTCCGATTTTTTGCATATCATGGCCTAAACCACTATCGTCATAACCACCTAAATAACTAGGATTTGATGGATCTTCAATTTTATAAAATGACAATCCTCCATCCATATCCATAACTATTAGTAAATCATTTTCTACAATTGTTTTAAAGGTGTCTCCCCCAGTATTTTCTATGTAAGCTACCTCTTCTAAATGGTAATTTGCTCTAATTTTCAAATCATTTCTCGTTTCTATACTACTTTCAACAAAACAACTATTTTGAATGAATATAAAAAGTGTAATAGCAATAATTCCCAAAAGAAATTTCTTTCTTCTAAACATTATATCCCTAATTACCTTGATACTATTTTCTTTTAAAACTAATTAAAATTCTAGAAAAATACCAAATGATAAAAGTAATTTTTTATTGAAGTAATTATAATTTAGTAAGATTATTTTCCAAAAAAAACACTATAATGGTATTTTTTTCAATTTTTAATTTTTCATTAGAATATTATTAAATTATAAGATTTAATCAAGCAATTTTCTAAAGTTCTAAATATAACTTTTTATTAATTACTTAATTTATTAATTAATTAGTTAAGTAAAAAATCTGGTGATAAAAATGTCATATTGTGAAATAGATGAACATTATAATCTCAAACAAATAAAAGAGAAAAATGTTCTAGATGTAGAAAATAATCCAATAGGATTTGTTCATGATATCGTTTTTGATACCAACCTAAATCTCATTGCCTTTATTTTAAAGAGCTCACCTTTTGATGAATTAAAGAGGAAACTCAAAGAGAAAAAAGAATTGGAATTGGTTGTACCAATTGAGGATGTTAAGAGTATACATGGTGATATTGTTCTAAATATAAACAAATCTCAGCTTAAAGATTACTTGGATAAAGATGTTATACCTAAAGGCTCCTATTTGTATAATGAACTAAAAAACACAGAAATAATTGATAGTAATGATAAAAAAGTAGGTACCATTGGTGGTTTAATTTTCCTCCCATGTAGAGAAGTATCTTTTTTGGTTAGAGGATCTCTCCTTGATAAAATTGCTACCACTTTGGGTTTAGTTGATGAATGGGACTTGTTATTGACGGTTGATCATATTTCTGCAATAGCAGGTAAGAAAATGAAAATGGATATAACAAAAGAACAGATGGAAACAGCACTTAATCGTAAACATCTTGGTGTTCAAGACGCGAAAAAATATCTTGATTCAAGGAAAACAGAAAGCACTACTGAAATTCATCTTCTTGCACGAAGATATGGTTAAACATCGAATCTTCTTCAAATATTCAGAAGAATTCTCTTTTTTTTCTTTTCTAATAGATATGAAAAGTTTTTTAGTAAAATTCACCCATATAAAAGATAGACAAACAGTGATATGAGAATTAGAACATGTAAAAATCAGATTATATCCTCTCTGATTGATTATAGGTTCTAATCAAACTGAAGACATTCGTGCTTCAATAACGCTGTTTTTGTCATCAAACAAATGAGGTATAGTAAATGAAGGAAGCTCGTTTGAGCATACTTAAGCAAATTGCAGATGGTAAACTATCTGCAGATGAAGGGCAAAAACTCCTCGATGAGTTGGAAAATGAAGATCGCCCAAGAAGATTTTCTAATATTCAATCTGGCGACTTCGGAAAGGTTTCTTTGCATTCCTTTGATCAAATGACTGCAAATCTATCTGTTGCAGTAAAACCTGAATTTCTACAAGCTCTGCGTGAAGTTATCCTAGAGGATGGCATGACTTATATTGAGCTTAAAGCATTAATTCTTGAGAATGTTGATCAAGCTTTTGTGAAAGCATTAGCTAAATGTAACTATAAAAATCTCTCAGATGATGATCTTTATAGTTTTATCATTCATGGTGTTCATCCTGAATATATTACTCAATTACAAAAACGTGGGTACAAAGACATCGAAAATTCCCAATTGATCAAAATGGGTATTCATAATGTTTCTGTCGATTACATTGATAGCATTGCTAAATTAGGTTATGATGACCTAAGCCCTAATAAATTGGTGGAAATGAGAATTCATGATGTCACCCCTGATTATATTTCTGCGTTTAAAGAGCTAGATTTGGTTTATTCAATAAATGAAATGATAAAATTTCGCAAACTTGAATTAGCTGCACCATATCTAAAGGGATTGACTGATTTGGGTTATGAAATGCCAAAAGCAAATACCATTTTAGAATTATTAAAACACAATGTTACGATTGATTATATTAAAAGCATTTTGAAATTAAGCTCAGAAAAAATTCCCCTCGGCCAAATAATAAAAATGAAAATAAGAGATATGGATAGTTCTTTCGTAAAAGAAATGGATAGTCAGGGATTTGGGCATTTGTCTCTAAACCGCTTAATTGAGTTTAAGATACACGGTGTTCAACCTGAATATATCAAAAGCTTGGAAAAACTAGGATTTACAAATCTGTCAGCGAATCAATTAATAGAAACAAAAATTCATGGATTAACCCCAGAATATATCTCAGAAGTTCGTTCCTATGGTTTTGATCCAGATTTAGATGAATTTATTTCTATGAGGGTACATGGTGTTCATCCTGATGATATAAATCAATACAAAAAACTTGGTTTTAACATCAATTCCTTGAAGGAACTAATCGAATTAAATATTCATAACGTCTCACCCGACTTTATAGATGAAATTCATAGTCTTGGTTTTGGAGACATCACGCTAAAGGAATTCCTTGAATTCAAAATACATGGTGTATCATCTAAATTCATTCAGCAAATATTCTCTATTGGTTTTCAACAAATTACTCCACATCAATTGATAGAATTTAGGATACATGGAATTACTGCTGAGTTTATTCAGCAATTGAGTGAGAAAGGTATGAAAAATTTGGTACCTGAAAAAATAATTCAAGCTAAGATACATGGTATATTGGATTATTTCGAGTAAAATAAAATCGAAAGCTATTTGGTATTGGTATTAACTAATACCTTTCATTTTTTTTAGGAAAGTCATCATTAGAAATTCTCATAAATCAATTCTCATAATATAGCATTTAGCTGATTGATAATGACTGCACAAATGGCTGATATGTTCAATTATAATAAAGAGCAATTTGAAATCATTGGTGTAGATGGTGAGAAGCTCTTTGATCCAATAGATTATGGTTTAAATCCTCATTTCACCTGTACTGCTTGTTGGAGAGGATATCTTTTAACTTATACATTAAACGATAATCAATTAGTTCTTGATGATGTATTGATCAATCTGAAAGAAAAAAAGAAGATCAATGGCATAAAACCAAATGATGCTGAACGACCTTTTATTTTTCGCTATAAAAAAGTGAACCTACCAATGGCTTTTACTGGAACTATTCTAGTAGCGAGGGATTTTATTCCTGAAATGTATGTCCACATGGGTTTTCAAAGAGCGATTGGTTACAAGAAAGTTGTTGAATTTAAGTTTACCAATGGAATTTTAGATTCAATATCTGATCTTTCCAAAAAAATGGAAGAGAGAAGAAAAGAAGATCCAAACAAAGGAGCGCAACCAAAATCACCTCGAGATGAAGATGTCAAATCGTGGATAGAAGAAACCTTTTCCTTGGATTATAAATCAAAAGAAGAAAAAGAATAGGGTTATGATATTAAATCAAGGAAAAAATAAAAAGTTTGAAGATAATAATTTATTATAATTAAATTTAAATTGAGTTTTTCAGAATGCCCTATTCCTCAGTGAATTTGCATGAAAAAACTTGTTCACTTTGTAAAAGCTCTTCTAGTACTATTTCTGCTAAATTAGGTGTTTGTAAACAATGTCTTTTAAATAATTTTGAGAAAGCAATGAAAATCATTAATGCCAATCGTAAAAAATACCGCGAACTATATAATTTACCTGCTTTTCCACCAAAATCAACTAATGGTATTTCATGTGGTGACTGTGTAAATAATTGTATCATAGCTGAAGGCGAGCTTGGTTTTTGTGGATTAGTAACTAATAAGAATGGTAAAAAAGAGAGAATAACTGGTGATGAGAAAACTGGTGGTTTATTCAGTTTCTATCATGATCCTTTACCTACTAATTGTGTTGCTGAACCTTTTTGTCCTGGTTGCACTTCTAGTGGTTACCCTAAATATTCATATTCAGATGGACCGGAATTTGGTTACAATAATCTTGCAGTATTTTATCAATCCTGTACTTATGATTGTTTATTTTGTCAAAATTATCAATACAGAAAAGGAATACATCTAGCAACACCATCACCTCCTGAAACACTGCTAAAAGCAATTAAAGATAACACTAGCTGTATCTGTTTTTTTGGTGGTGATCCCTCATCACAAATCAGACATTCAATAGCTGTAGGTAATTTAGCTTTAGAGAAAGCCAAAAAAGAAAATCGAATTTTACGTGTATGTTGGGAAACAAATGGTAGCACTCGTCCTTCCTTATTATTACAAACAGCTGAAATAGCTCTGAAATCAGGAGGATCTATAAAAATTGATCTTAAAGCATATGATAATCGATTAGTGCAAGCTTTATGTGGTTCAAGTAACAAATTTTCATTATATAATATACGAAAAATCGGTTCATTGATTAATAAGAGACCTGAGACTCCACTTTTGGTTGTTAGTACTTTACTTGTTCCTGGTTATATTGAAAAGGAGCAAATAGAACAAATAGCCAAATTTATTACAACTATAAATCCCTCAATTCCATTCTCATTATTAGCATTTTATCCAACTTTTATTTTAGATGATTTACCAACAACAGCTAAAACTCATGCTGAGGATTGTTATAAAATTGCTAAAGAAATGGGTTTGCAAAATGTTTGGATAGGTAATAAGCATTTACTAAGATGATCCTAATTACTATATGCCATTAATTTTTTTTAAACTAATGAATATTAAAATTCTATAATACTATCTTTGTTATTTCTATAGCAAATAATAAATACCTTGATAGAAACTCTCTGCAAGATTTCATAGAAGGTTTATGTTATACATGAAATTCAAAAATGGTTCATTAAATTTACTTCCACCAAAAAATCTTCTTCCATTACTTTTCTCTCGTACATTTGATTCTATTGCTACATCAGTAACAGGAACCTTCTTTGCTGTTTGGTTGAATGATGATTTGATTAGTTCATACACTATTTTAGCAGTTATCCTTGCAACACCATCTCTGTTATCAATAATAAGCACATCTGTATTTAGTGCTTATTCAGATAAAACAGGTAAAAGAAAAGAGTTAATGGTTATCTCTCGAGTTGCATTAATGCTCCAATATATTTTATTGTTGATTTTTCAACAATCTAAATGGGGTATTTT
>JAEORJ010000354.1 GCA_016840945.1 Candidatus Gerdarchaeota archaeon | reverse complement strand
CTGAGATGTCAGCTGAAGGTTTAACATCTTTTTCCTTTTCAGGTATTAAACGTCAGCTAGGAAAACATCAACAAAAGATTACCAAAGCTGTTAATCGACTATTATCAAAAGATTTGATATTAAAAACAAATATTGGTTATTCTATTTCCCAGAAAGGATCATCTATTTTATCAGATGTAATCAAATCTCAGAATGCTGTTAACCTACATCAATCTAATAATGAATATCTACAACAAAAATTGCTTTTTAATTATGATATAGCTATAGATGAAATTACTAATTTATTAGTTGGAAAATGGTTTGGTTCATTCCGTTATATATCCCATACAGAAGGGAAGAATCTAACCATAAGATGGCAGTTGGTTGATAGCCGCTCTTCTGCAACTCTTCAAGTGTTTAGTAATGAAGCAATATTAACAGTTATACCTGAAGGTAATAATAATCAAAAATTCACCTACGAACAAGTTATGGATGAATTATCTCAATACTTTTGCAATTTAATAATTACTTTAGGCATACATCCAACAATTATCTTCGAAGGTTGGAAAAGAAATAGTGTTTCAGAAATAGAATATCAACAAAGATTACTTTCTTGGTTAAATACTTCAAATAAATCGCTTGCTGAGAATTAAACCGCTTTTATATCTGCTTATCTTATTTCATAAGCACAAAGTTTATCATTAGATTATTTTTTGCTTTCTATAATATATAGAAAGAGTTAGTCATTTTATATAATGAATACTTAATGTATATAGAAACAAAATAATGAGGTTGGAAAATGCAACCAAAAAATATTGAAGAACAACTAACAAAAGGTACAACCACAGTTGCAATAAAATGCAAAGACTGTGCCATTCTCGTTGCTGATATGAGAGCAAGTATGGGTACATTGGTTGCTTCAGATCATGCTCAGAAAGTTCATCAACTAAATGACTATTCTGCTATAACCATTGCTGGTTTGGTTTCAGATGCACAATATATAATAGACATTATGCAAGCACAAATCAGACTATTCGAGCTTGATCGCAAACGCAGACCAAAAATATCCATGATAGCTAATCTTGTTAAGAATATGCTATATGGCCAATATCGTTCTTACTTCCCGTACTATGTACAATTAATGGTAGGTGGTTGGGATGAAAAGACAGGTCCTCATGTTTATTCTTTTGACATGTCTGGATCAATTTCAGAAGATGATTGGTTCTCTACAGGTTCAGGTTCACCAGTAGCTATTGGTGTTTTAGAAGCATTATACGACAAAAATATGACCCAAAAAGAAGGCTTAAAGCTCGCTCTAAAAGCATTGAAAGCAGCAATTAAAAGAGACACTGCAACAGGTGATGGAATTCGTGCAGTGGTTATTGATAGTAATGGATTCAAAGAATTCACGAAAGAAGAAATAATTGAAAATGGAGGAGCACTCTAAAATGTTTTCTCAACCAAGTCAATTCGGATATGATAAAGCTACAGTAATTTTCTCTCCTGATGGTCGTATTATCCAAGTAGAGTATGCTCGAGAAGCAGTAAAAATGGGTAGTACTGCAGTTGGTTTAAAAACTGATACTTGTGTAATATTAGCAGGTCAAAAGAGATCATTTGAACTCATTGAATCAGCTGATAAGGTTTTCAAAATAGATGATCATATCGCTTCCACCTTTTCAGGATATTCTGCTGATGGTCGTGCACTTTTACAAAGAGCAAGAGTCGAAGCTCAAATTGAACGCATCACTTACGGTGAAATGATTGATCCAGAAGTTTTATCTGAAAAGATAGGTGATCACTTACAATCATTCACACAATACGGTGGAGTTCGACCTTATGGTATTGCTGTATTATTTGGTAGTGTTTATGAAAGTGATACCTCCTTATATTTCATTGATCCAGGAGGGGCTATCTTCAGTTGTTTAGCTACAGCTATTGGCGCTAATGAAGCCGCAGCTAAAGAGGTTCTAAAGAAGAATTATAAGAAATCTTTAACTAAAAAAGCCGCTATAAAATTAGCTCTTGATGCTTTGAAAGCTGCTGCAGCAGAAGAAGATGAAAGCACCATTTCTTATGAAATGGCTATTGTTGACGCAAAAGACGCCAAGGTAACAGTTCTTGGTCAAAAAGAAATTGATGAAATATTGAAAGCATAATTTCAATAATTTCTATTTTCTTTTTTTCTTTTATTTTACATAATTTAATTAAGTAATTTAGCAATATTAATTATATTCATTCGATATTTCTCTGTAGGTCATAGCTATGTCCATCAAACACAATAATTCAATAGAACTTAAATTAGTAGGAATAATTCTCATAATCTGTTTGCTAAATGTAAACTTTCATAATAAAAATCATCTCACAGCGAAAACTACTCCAAATCAAAAAACAGACTATTCCACTAATTCTTTTCAAAGAATAACTGAGATTGGTTCTTGGGAACAAAACCTTGGTGATGTTGATAGCATTATGATTGATGGAGATTTAGCTTATATTGGTGGTGGAGATTGCACTTTAACAATACTAAATATTTCTGATGTAACTAAACCTGAATTAATTAGTACATATAATAGTGGTATATTACATGTAAGTAATATTTATCTTGATGATTCGGTACTCTTTCTTTCAAAGACAACATCAGGCTTTGAAGTAATTAATGTTTCAGACCCTTACAATCCCTCCGAGATTTCGTATCAGAGTACTTATTATATAAGTGATTTAACTATTTCTGGTGATTATTTATTTTGCACATCTAATTATATGGATTTGCGTGTATTCAGTATAGCTAATCTATCTAATATCGAATTAATTGCTTCAATTAATTATGGTACTTATGGTTCTTATGGGATTGATCTTGTTGATCATTATGTTTACTTAGCAAATGGTCTTGAAGGTTTGAAAATTTATGATATTGCTGATCCTTATAATCCACAATTAGTTGGTCGAAATGACACAATAACCACAAATTTTCTAAAAATCACTGTTCAAAATAACATTAGTTATATTTTAGATAATAATAACACTATCTTAACTTTCGATGTTTCGAATGTTACAAATCCAACTTTGCTTGATTTATATCATGGTATAGATTATGATAACTTCTTTGTTGAAGAAAATTATATCTATGTAATGGGTAAAAATATTGGTCTTGAAATTTTAAATGAAACTAATCATGAAAATATCACTTTAGTAAGTGCTTTTCCATTCAGTGGTAACCCAACGGATATCTTCGTAAAAGAAGATCATATTTTTATTACTGATTGGACCTATTGTCTAATGATCATAGATATAACTAATAAATTAAGTCCATTGGAAATTACAAACTTTGGCAATGGAGTATTAGAAAAATCATTCATTTATGATGATTATGCTTTCTTAATTGATACTAAAGTAGGATTGATCATACTAAATATTACTGATCCTGCTCATCCAAGAAAGATAGCCTCTTATTCAAATGACACTGAATTAACCAGTGTGTATGTAGAAAATAACTTAGCTTTTATTTCAATAAAAAATAATGGTTTCAAGATTCTCAATATAACCGATATAACTAATCCTACTGTCATTTCACATCATTATGATGGTGGAAGTGCTTCTGATATTTATGCTTCTCCTAGTCGGGTTTATCTAGCAGATGGTTTAGATGGGTTAGAAATATATGATATATCAAATGTTTCAGCCCCAGTAAAAATAGCAAGTTCGTATTTTAGAACTACCACTGGCATTACTTTTAGTGCTCAAAAGTTAACCATTGAAAGTGGTTTTGCTTATGTTATAGATGATGAATATGGTTTATTTGTTATAGAAATTAGAGATAATGAAGATATAGGTCTTATCCATGATTTCATATATATTTCTCAACTATATGATTGTGTAGTTGCTAATGGATTATGTTATGCGGCAAAAGGTTCAGGCATTAATGTTTATTCAATAATAGATCCAGATGATATTTTCTATATAAATTCATTTTATTATTCATATGCTTACGACCTCAAATTATTCAATCAAAATTTCCTCGTTAGTAGTGGTAATACAGGTTTCAGAGTAATAGATATAGAAAATGGTGAAAATCTTTTCATTTTGAATTCATATGATAATCTAGGTATCAAAGTTGATATCGAACGCTATAAGAATAACCTTGTTTTAGTAAATTCAATTGGTGCACCAGATTTTCAAATCATTAGCATTGATGGGGATCAAGATGGCTTATCAGATATAGATGAGCTATTATTTTATCACACTTTCCCAGATTTCGAAGATACTGATAACGATTTACTGACAGACGGTGAAGAAATATTAATTTATGGCACCAATCCTCTGAACCCTGACACAGACGACGATGGTTTGAGAGATGGTTTTGAAATAATAGAAACTCATACTGATCCTAAAAATCCTGATACAGATGGTGATGGTTATTCCGATGGGTATGAATACCTACATGGCTCTGATCCCAATGATCCGAAAAGTGTTCCGTTTTATCAGACTTGGATGGTTTATGTTACCATTATAGCTGTTACGCTTGTCATCTCATCTCTTCTTATAGTTAATATACTGCGAAGAATTAGAGGAAAGAAATAATTACTGATAGATTAGTTGAGATCTTTTCAGTAGTATTCTTTCTATTTTCAAGTCTTTTTTAGAAATATTCATTTATTAAAACACCTTTTTAGCTAATTGAGAGATTATTATATAGAAGGCCTCCCTTATGTCGAATTATGAAAAAACTCTTGGTGAATATATTTCAGATTTAAATTCAGCTGATCCTAAAATTCGCATTACTGCTGCATCAATCCTTGGTGAATGGGGTAATGATCGTGCGGTTAATCCCCTTCTAGAAGCTCTTGTTCATCAAGATGAAAATCTAAGGCGTGAATCCGCAAGAGCACTAAAGGAAATTTGCAATAGGCGCTCAATTGAACCATTATTTGAACGTGTCTTGAAAGATCCTTCACCTGAAGTTCGCGCTGAGGCTGCTTATGCTCTAGGATATTTTAAAAAATATTCACCTGATGTTGATTCATTAATTCTAGCTTTAGAAGATTCTCATCATCTCGTTCGTCAAAATGCTGCTTTTGCTCTAGGTAAAATTGGTCGTCGAAAAAGCGTTAAACCTTTGATGGATTTATTAGCGAAAGATGAAAATGTTAATGTCCGTGAAATGGTTGTTTGGGCGCTTGGTGAATTGAATGACAAGCGAGCAGTTCCACTTTTAATAAAATCCCTTGATGATTCTCGTTTAATTGTCAGAAAAAACGCTGCTTTTGCACTAGGGCGATTACAAGATACTTCTGCAATAGATTCAATAAAAAAGCATTTACTTCAAGAGAATGAATCTAAAGAATGTGCATGGGCACTTTCACGATTAATGAAAAAGCGAGTTGCGCTTGAAATACTAAAAGATGCCTTTAAGAAAATGAGAAAAGAGGTTCATATTGAGGATAGTATTGAAATTTGCAAAATAATTAATCAATTAGATAAAAAAACAGCTGAATCCTTCATAAAAGAAATGCTTGCAGATAATCGTTATAACGCCTATCAAGATGATATAAAACTCATAGTCTAATTTGTAGTAAATTAATTATCATCTTTTTCGTTTTCTACTGATACGATTACTGTATCTAAAACATCATCTAAAAGCGGTCTATCTTCTAAATTAGCTGGTTTTCCTTCAACAGGTATTGCAGGGCCAATTTTTGGTGCTTCGCCAAAATCTCTCAATGGTCGTTTGCCTATACCACTACTTGTAGTAGCAGGGACTCGAGATTGAGAAATTGCTTTTGTAAGTTTCGATTCTAATTGATCAATCCTTTTAATTAATTGTAATACCTCTTCTTTAGACATTTCTGCAGTGATTGGTTTATTATCGTTCCGATCTTCAGGTGAGACAATTTTACTGAATTTCATACCCAATTCATCAATTTTTTCTAAAATTTTCTCATTAGCTTCTTCTGAAAAGTGTATTTGTTGGCTATTTTGTTTTACTGTAGTAGATGATTCTATAGTTGGTACAGCAGGAACTTTCGGGAATTTATCTTTCATTTCTTGAACGAACATCCATAATTCCTCTAAAGTTTTGCTTGCTTTTTCATCTACACCAGAGAAGGTTTTCGAATAAGTTGGAGGAGGAGTTTTTTTGCTTATAGACCCAAAATGCTTTTCGTGTAAGATTGAGATTGCATGATTGATTATTTCATCTGAACTAGAGTATAATGTTAATAGATCTTCTATCATATCTTTTGTTTCTGAATCATATACGTATTCAAGATAGAATGTTAACCCTCTAATTCTACGTTCACTCAAAGATAGTTTGCTCCAATACTATTTTTTTGACCTTGCTTTTTTTCTAAAGTAATTAAATCTTTCACATTTTTATGTTATCTTTTGGAATCAAAAAGTCATTGGTTTTCGATTTAGTATCCTTTCTTTTGGTATTTAAATTAATTCATCTTTTAAATAACCATTCTTCATCTTTGAAAAATTCATTGGCATTCTTCAAAGCTTCTTTTTCTTCACTAGCAGATATTTTATCATAACATAATTCAATATCCAACGTTTTTTCTAAACCATTAATCATTGCTTCTCTAATAGCTTTGAATGTTGGGGCATATCCAAGTTCTTCTTCTAAGCTTGATACCCTTTCTTTTGCTGACGAGATTAATTTAGATTTTATCTTCTCATCAGGGACAATTAATAATGAAAACATGGTTTCCACATCAACTTTTCTTAAAATGGTACCATGTTGCAAAACAACACCATCTCTTCTTGTTAATGCACTACCAGAAATCTTCTTGCCATTGCTAATCAAATTTATATCATTAATCGGTTCAAATTTGGCTTTTACAGCTAACTCATCTAGACCTAAAACAATCCCATTACATATTTTTTCATAAATTTTAGTAATATCTTGTGGTAATTTAGAATTGGTGCTAGAACAATTAACCGAATAGGTAAGCTCACCTTCATAATCATGAAAAACTGCTCCTCCACCTGTTGTCCTTCTTATATAATCTATGCCCAATCTTTTGCAATTTTCTATATTGATTACTTTCTTCATGGATTGAAAATAGCCTATTGATACTGCCGATGGTTGCCAACGGTATAATCTAATGGTATTTGGTACCTCATTTCTCCCAACAGCTGACATTATCGCTTTATCCAAACCCATGTTATAATAACAATCATCAGCTTTCTCAGTCCAAATTAAGCGCCATTGTTCTTTTATCATTTTTCTCATTCCGCGTTATTCAATAATTAACTTCTATTGTTATTTAGTATTAATTAAAAATTATAGTTAAATATTGAAAGGAAGAATGGTATATTCATAGCAATATTGATTACAAGACCTACAATTGCATAAATCAATGCACGAGTTAATCTTGGATCCATAAAACCAAGAGCTCTTCTTGCTTGAATTATGTACACTATTGTAATAATAAAAAATATTGGACTTAAAATATAAGCACAAAAAGTAAGCCAAGAAAAGAGGGTAGCTAACATGATTTTCCTTTCAGCATCAGCTCTTTTAAGCAATTCAGTTTGATCCATGGCATATACGTTTTCTTGATCGCCGTAAGCATTTTGTCGATTATACCCACCTAACCCGAAAATTCCACCTGTTCTATTTTCATGTGGTTGTTGGGGGGGAACTTGTTGTCCGGTAGGTTTTTCTTGAAACGATTCTTTAGGTGGCGATTGACCAAATCCTTCTTTTGGTTTTTCATTTACATTTGCCCCACAATAACTACAATATATAATACCTTTTTCTAAAATAGCACCACAAGATGGGCATAGTATAAATTTGGATTCTTCGGACATTTATTTTCCCCTTTATTGGTTGCTTACAAATATAGCTTGATGTTTTAGTACTAATATGAAGTGATTTAAAAATATCTCCAAAACTTCTAAAGGAATTCTGTTAATTCTTCCAGCATGATTTCTATTTCCATATCAGTTAATTTTCTAGGGAAATTTAATAGTTCCTTACCTGGTGATTCATTATAAAATGGTCTATTGCAATGTGGGCAACCACTTGTTTCAAAAGCTTTTCCAGATTTGATTATTTGAATCAATTGTTCCGAATCTATCCCTAAATGAACTAAACGATTCTTTATTCCTTTATTATTTTTAAAAGTCATTTGTTTGTATGATGATTGATCATGTTCGATTAAATATTTGGCTATCTGAATTCTTCTGTAGCTATTAATTGTTGGTTTAGGATGGTTCTCCAAATCTGTTCCTTGTACTGGTGTAAAAGCAAAGAGACCTATTGTAATTTTTTTATCATGGAATTTTTGAATAAATTTTAGTGCTTCCTCTTCAGTTTCACCTAAGCCAATAATCAAGTGGGTACTAACAAAACGGTTGCCAAAAACCTCAATAGCATCTTCTAATGTTTTTTCAAGGATTTTCCAAGTTAATGTTTGTCCTCTTTTTTTACCTTTCACCATATCAAAGATTTTCTCTGTAGCACAATCAAATGAAATTCCCACTCGAGATACTCCTAATTCTTTCATTTGCTGAAAGAGTTCTTTTTCTACAGGATATGAGCAAATTGATATTGGTACTGTTAACTTATAATTTTTAATTTTGGATAACAAGTCAAGTAAATAAACATCCGAGTTGATAAATTGTACTGTTTGAATACATATTCGTTTTAATCCATGCGAACCAGATTGTAATTTTGTTAAAATATCATCTACTTCGTATAAAGGCCAGACAACTCTTGATAATTTATCTGCTTTAGCAGAACTTTCTCTTGCTTGTGGGCAAAAACTACAATTTGATAAACAGTGGTTAGGGGAATCCATCATTAGATAGGCAGTTGTAGGCAAAATATCAGTTTTTACTGATTCTAATCCTAATGCTGTTGCTGTACCAATTGATGCTCTAACTTTCATTTATCAATCCCCTTTATGCTGAATAATTACTTACTTGATTGATTTAAATTAGGTATTAGTTCTTTTAATTCGCTTAAATTTCTAATTGCTATTTTTGATTTTGAGATTTGATTAAATTGTTCCTCATTGAACATACCAATTCTAGCAATAAAGAATATATCATTTGATTGAGCACGCTCACAGTCTTTCAAAGAATCCCCAATATAAACTAATTCTGAAGCTGTAAAATCAAATTTCTTTTTTAGAAAATCAAAATGGTCTTTTCCTTTTTCAAAACCTGGTCTATATCCTAAGATTTGATCTACAATGATATTATTATTTTCACAATATTTCTCTATGATAGGTTGAGTAGTAGAACTTGAGATAGCAACCAAATATCCTTTATTTCGCAAAAAATCTATCGTTT
>JAEORJ010000035.1 GCA_016840945.1 Candidatus Gerdarchaeota archaeon | reverse complement strand
CGTGTCAATTACAAAATTAGACATCAATGTTGATGGAGGATCCTTATATTTTGCTGGTGAAAAAGCTGAATTCTATATCCTTGTCTCGTTATTGGGTAATCCAATTAATGCAGAAATCAAAGCTACCCTATACTATGATGGAACTTTGTATTCAAAACTAACCAATTTACTTAACCATGTTGATGAAGGACTTTACACAATATCTTACACAATTCCAAGCAATGCTTCAAGAGGCACTTACACGTTAATTGTTGAAGGATATTACAATCCAGTTGAAGGAAAAAGCTTTGATGGAGCTGCCATTAAGAGTTACTCATTAAATGAGACCTTGAATGGTTTAGAAGCTTGGCTATCAGAAATTCACGATGACATAGCTACAATTAGAACAGATTTAGGCACTGTTAAAGTGTCCCTTGAAGACGTCAATGCTCATCTGACAGAACTTGATGGAAGAATTGCAGTAATAGAAACAAACTTGGGAACAATAAAAACTGACATCTCCAATCTAGAAATACTCTTGATAACTATTGAAAATAATGTTGTAACCCTCAACTCTTCACTGGGTCTTATTCAAGGAACAATAATATCAATACAAGATAACATTCTTGTTATCAAAAACGACTTAGGCCTACTTCAAATAGAGATTAACAATTTTACTCTTGCCTTTTCTAGTATTCATGACTCCCTCTTAACTATCGAAACTGAGATAGGTAAAATAGAGGTTAACCTAACTGAAATAAACAGTAAATTAATTGAATTTAATAGCAATATAGTAACAATTAAAACCGATTTAGGAACAATCAAAACGAACATAGAAAACATTCAATTTAAAATTACAAACATATACGAAAATACAACATACATCAACACCGTTCTAGGTAATATAAACGGAACAATCCTTTCTGTTCAAAATGATGTTGTTACAATTAAAACCGAACTTGGTGATGTTCAAATAAAAACCGAGTACTTAAACGTCACATTATCAAAAATTCAAGGATCCCTGGCAACCCTCAATTCTAGTGTTGGTCTAATATTTCTTAACTTAAGTCAAATAGATGCCCAACTCATTAAGTTAAACGGAAACATAGCAACTGTTCAAACAAGTATAGGACAAATTGAAACAGATATTAGCAATATCGAACTAAAAATAACAAAAATCGAAGGAAACATCGTAGAAATAGAGACTACTTTGGGTGATCTAAAAGGAACAATACTTGATATTGAAGATAACCTAGCCATAGTGAAAACCGACATAGGAGAGATAAAAATATTGTTAAATCCAACCAAACCAATTGAAGGAGATCAACCTATTCTCTGGATATTACTAACTATATTTGCTACAACAATCCTAATAACCAATATTATGTTCCTAATCAAATATAGAAAAACGAATAAAACAAAAATTGAAAACTAATCAACCATAGATGTAAAAAAGGGTAGTTTGCGGGAAATTTTTAATCAATTGATTAAATTAAGAAATTGGTTAAGAATTTATTACCTGCTTTGCCACTTTTCGAAATGGAATATTTCATTTATTGGCTTTTTTGGAGGTTGTCTTGGATTTTCGTTAGATATCCCAAAGGCTATTGCTCCTACTATTCTAGTATCCAATGGCAGATTCAATGACTCTTTGAGTTTTCTTTCATCAAATGCACCCATCCAACATGAACTAACACCTTGAACCCAACCTGCAATAACCATGTTTTGAAGGGAAATTGTTACATCCATCAAACTAAGTTTCTCAATAATCACTTCAGATGACCTGTAAAAACCCACAACAACAAAGGATGCTCCATTAACCCAACGATTGAATCCCTGAAAGTCACATGCATCTTTTCCCTTGCTCTCCCTTACAACAACAAAATGCCAAGGTTGGTTATTAGTCGATGAAGGAGCAAGCCTTCCTGCCTCTAAAATATTCTTAAGAACTTCTTCACTTACTGGTGTATCTGTAAACTTTCTTACACTTCTACGAGCCAATACTTTTTCAATACATGTCATTCTGTTTTCCTCACTTTTTCAATTTTTTTAATTTTTCCACAGTATTTTGGATAATTTTCATAATTTCATCTTTTGGAACACCCTCGGCAAGCGATAGGGAAATTTCGTTTGCAATGGGAGCAAGTAGGTTTCTATTATTGTAGAATGCTAAATGTAAATCATCAAAAGTTTCATGAGCTAAACAGATTGATTCGTTAATTTTCTCAGAATAGTAATCTTTTAACTCATCATGGCTTTCAACAACTTCATTACCTGCTTTTGTTATTTTGTATAATTTCTTATTGCCGATGCTTTTTCCATTAATCCATCCCTTATTTTCCATGGATTTTAGTAACGGATAGACACTTCCTGCGCTGGGTTTCTTTCCAGTTAATTCACCCACTTTCTTGATAATGTCATACCCACTAACTTCACCTTCTGAGATTATCTTTAGCATCCATAGATTGAGTAACCCCTTTGCCATCATCCACACCAATATATCGATATAGATATATCGATATCGATATAATATAAATGTTGCATTAAAATGTAGAAGTAAATTAATTATCAGTTTATAAAGAAGGCAGAAATCGGAAGTTAGATTTCGGATTGCTAGAGTTTTTTTAGTTTAACATAAAACATTGAAACGAAAAAGCTATGTTTCCTATTAGCAGTAACTTTTGTAATATGCCCTATACTCCTTACCATCTTGGTCCAGCAATATTTCTTGGATTATTATTTCTTAGTTTCATTGATTTTCCAACATTTCTTATTGCAAGTATTATTGTTGATATAGAGCCATTTCTGGTTCTAACCTTAAATCTAGATTATCCACTTCACGGATTCTTTCATTCCCTATTAGGTGGAACATTAGTAGCAATCCCCCTAGCCCTAATAATGCTTAAAATTCGAGACAAATTAACTTCATTATTATCACTTTTTAAGTTAGAACAAAAGATTTCTTTCAGGAGAATCTTAGTGGCTTCATTATTAGGAATCTACATCCACATACTGCTTGATTCAAGGATGTATACAGACATCCAGCCCTTCTATCCATCAACTCTTAATCCGTTGTTAACTACTGGAATATTAGCTGGTTTAGACTCGTATATAATCTGCATATGGAGTTTTTTTGGAGCAGTAATAATTTATGTTATCAGATTCTTGCTATTTAGGCGCGCCCAGACCTAGATATTTCAAGTTTCCTTTGTTGACACACCTTGATTCTGTTCGTTTTTGTGGAATTAATACCCTTAATTTACTAGCACCGTTTGAGAAGAACGAATGATTTAGAGAGAGAATCAAGTTTAAATTTTAACTAAAAACAACACAAACAACAGACATATAGAGTGTTCTGCATAAAAATTATCGTGAGGAAAGCCAAATTGAGCGTTATCTTACATGTTGCCAAACGTAAAGAATGGGAAAAAGCAAAGTTGGAAGGAGTTTATCGTGGTGATACTCTTGATTCACAAGGATTCATTCACTGCTCAAATTCTGAACAAATAGTTAAAGTAGCAAACAATCTGTTTCATGCGCAAAAAGGATTAGTGCTCCTTTGTATAGTCACGAGCAAAGTTCGATCAAAAATCAGATACGAATGTGCTGGAAGCGAAGAGCTTTACCCCCACATCTATGGACCGTTAAACATCGATGCAGT
>JAEORJ010000353.1 GCA_016840945.1 Candidatus Gerdarchaeota archaeon | reverse complement strand
GCTATTATAAAGCTGAACCTGAGAATTACTATAGTCAATTTGGTATTACTTTTGATGGAAATAATGGTATAGTCAAGGATTATGACCATACAGAAGATTTGCCACTTATTACCGACCAGTGGATTGAATTACGTCTGGAAATTGACTTTGAAGCTGATTGGTTAGAATGTTATTATAACAATGAGTTATTAATAGCTCAAGAATGGACATACGGTTACGGAGGTCCCCATAATTATGGTTTTATGAATTTTGCTGGTATTGATTTATGCTGGGGTTCTGGTTCACCTGTTTATCATGATGATATGTCAATTGATGGTGAAGGAACAGGTTTGATTCCTGATTTACAATGCAATGGTGATTTATCATGGACATGTAAACCTAGTGAAACTGTAACAGGGACTTTCACAGTTGAAAATATTGGTGATCCTAATTCTCGTCTTGAATGGTTTGTTGAAGAAAGTCCTGATTATGGAATTGATTCTTGGTGGAAATTTGACCCATTATTTGGTAAATTAACTCCTGAAGATGGAGAGTTTACTGTCACAGCAACTTTAAAAGCACCAAGTACACAAGGTGTTTATGACGGTGTTATAAAAATTATTGCAATCGGACAACCAGATGATTACTGTGAAATATCTGTCGACCTTACTGTAAAAAAAGATAAATCAATAGCCAATCCTTTATTTCAGTTTTTACAGAGTCATCCAAACATGTTTCCATTACTACAAAAACTAATACAAAACCTTGGACTATTAAACAATAATTAGTTCAACTATCTCTCTTTTTTTTTATTTTTTAGCTTTCCTATCCAAAAATATTCCAGTTCTAAACTTTTTTTGCTTGGTATATTTCGGTGCATTAAAATCCTTTAGTTCAACTTTATGGGAACGACCATTGTAAAATAATTTAGTCTGCCTAATTTTATTATAAAATGGGTTTCTATCTTTTATAAAACCACCAGGGTTTCTTATACCTTTTTTTCTTAGAAAACCAACATAATTATTTCCAAATCTAGTATGGATGTCTTTATAATAACCAGATAGCATAATATCAAGAGGTGGTGGATTATGATACGGATTTACATAATCCAAGCATTGGTAAAGATAGTCAACCCTGTCACATCCCATTACATAGGGCCCTTTTGGCATATTAAAAAAATACCAATCAGGATGTGGGTAGAATTTTTCTAATTCAATATCAGCACTATGGGTATAATGTTTCTTATTCTTGGGGATATACCATTCATGTTCCTTATACCAATATTTACTAAGATAATTACCCAGTCTAGGTATATCAACATATGTAATATAAGGAAAACCAAGATTAATACGTTTTAAAACATCATCCAACCAATTCTTAGGAATATAATTTCCAACAAGGATGTGCAAATGACAAAAACCATCACTCTGAGAACGAGGGAGACAAATATAACTAAGATTTCTACCAAATTTTCTTTTATACAGAACACGGAATTCATTGAATTTTTTCATAGCATAATCAAAACTCTCATCAACATTACAAAACATACTCCTAAAAGGATAACCTGGAAGAGTAATCACTAGATGACGTCTTAGTTTATGTTTTTCAGCAGCATTTACTATATTTCTTAAAAGATCATATTTTTTTATAGGTCTGCAACGCTCACAATTATAACATTTACATTTAGCTTCATGCAGGACATCGGAATTTGAATTATAAAGATAATTTTCTTTACAATAATCATTTACACCATCATATCGGGCTTTTCTTTCCTTCCATAAATCATTGTTTTGTTTTAGATGTTCTATCGTCTTGTCAAGTAAAGTTATATTGTAAAAAAGTTTAGATTTGGAAGGTATAATAACACCTCCCAAAAAAGAAATTTTTTATTGAGATGGACAAAAATCCGAAAGACTTAAATTTCACAATTGTTTCGCTTAATTTTACTCCTATAGCGCAGTTTAAACCCTGGGCGGGGCTGTATAAAAAGCTGTAATTGTAAGTGGTGAGGTTAAATGGAACCGCCAGAAAAAATATCAAAAGATTTTATTCGAGAAATAATAGATGACGACTTAAAAACAAACAAATATGATGGGTGGGTTCACACAAGATTCCCACCTGAACCAAATGGTTATCTTCATATCGGTCATGCTAAATCAATTTGCTTAAATTTTGGCATAGCTGAAGAGTACAATGGTAAATGCAATCTTAGATTCGATGATACAAATCCTTCCAAGGAAGAAGAGGAATATGTAAATTCAATTATTGATAATGTAAAATGGCTTGGATTTGATTGGGAGGATCGTCTCCTTTTTGGCTCAGATTACTTTGACCTAATGTATGAATATGCAATTCAACTAATAAAAATAGGTAAGGCATATGTTGATGATTTATCTGCTGATGAAATTAGTAATTTTCGTGGGACTCTAACCACTCCAGGAGTTGAAAGTTTTTATAGAGATCGACCGGTTGAAGAAAATTTAGATCTTTTCATAAGAATGAAAAACGGAGAATTTAAAGACGGTGAAAAGAC
This sequence comes from Candidatus Gerdarchaeota archaeon, assembly GCA_016840945.1. Next base: position 384 of record JAEORJ010000353.1, on the reverse strand, counting down.
CCTTCGAGCAAAAATTGATATGGCTCATCCAAACCTGAACATGCGTGATCCGATAATGTACAGAATCCTTCATGAACCTCACCATCGTCAAAAAGATAAATGGTGTATATACCCTATGTATGATTGGGCACATGGTCTTGAAGACTCGATTGAAGGTATTACTCACTCAATTTGCACATTAGAATTTGAGAATCATCGCCCACTTTATGATTGGTTCCTTGATGAGCTTGGTGTATATCATCCTCAACAAATCGAGTTTGCTCGTCTTAATTTATCATATACTGTTATGAGTAAAAGAATGCTGCTTGAACTTGTTGAAGGTGGATATGTAAATGGATGGGATGATCCCCGACTTCCAACAATTAGTGGAATGCGAAGACGAGG
>JAEORJ010000352.1 GCA_016840945.1 Candidatus Gerdarchaeota archaeon | reverse complement strand
GAAGTATTTTTATCGTTTCATCAAAAAAATCTTTCTCATCTAATCATATTGAAGTATCACTAATAAAGACAGTTAATCTTAAAAAAAGAGGAAAGATAACAGAGAAATCAGTTTTTCTCTGTTAATTTTTTAGTAGAATGATTATTATTCTTATTTTGGTCTTTCTTTATGGCACAACCACCAGTCGTAGCATTCATATTCTTTTGGTCGTTTCTTAGCTGTTTCAACATCTTGTGGTGGTGGAATGATAACGCGATCTTTTAGAATTTCATTGTTTGGCCAATTCGCTGGCATAGCTACTTTGTTCTTATCAGCCACTTGGAATGCTTCAACTATTCGAACAAATTCGTCCATATTTCGTCCCATTTCTGGTGGATAATAGACCATTGCCCTGATAATTCCTTCAGGATCTATAATAAATACAGCTCTTACTGTACTTGAGGATTTATTTGGATGAATCATACCATATAATTTCCCTATTTGACCATGATCAGCAATTATAGGAAATTCAATATCGACATCCATTTTTTCTTTTATCCATTCTACCCATTTGATATGACTATAAACTTGATCAACACTTAATCCAATTAATGATGCACCTAATCTGTCGAAGTCCTTCTTTCTTTTTTGGAAGCCAATAAATTCTGTGGTACATACTGGTGTGAAATCTGCTGGGTGAGAGAAAAATACTACCCATTTTCCTTTATAATCATCAGGAAAATTGATTTTTCCATGGGTTGTTGTTGCAGTAAAACTTGGTGCTTTATCACCTATTAATGGAAACCCTTGTTTTTCTTCTGACAATTTTAAATAACCTCCAAATGTAGCAACATTTGTTAGGTTAATAAAACTTTGAGGTTATATAAAAGCATTCTACCAAAAAAAGTTAAATATTATATAGCTCAAACTTTCTAAAGTTAAGGTGAATGTATTATATAATCTGCAGAGTTGTTAGTTAAATGACTGATAATACTAAAACTTCAAGGTTTGATAAATTTAAGAGAATCAATATTAAATCTAATAAAATTCTTCAGGCAAGTTTAGGTCCTGTTAAAGCTATATCGATTGTTTGGATTTTCTTACTTTTAATTATTACATTTATCTACTTCATATTCTTTGATCCTAAGGGATTACTCAATATTCAAAATAGTTATCCCCTTACTTTTGGGGTAGTAACGATTCTATTCGCAGGGTTATTGTTTTTATATTGGCTAATCGTTTGGAATGCTTTAATCAAGGCATTCTTCCGAGAGGACTTAACCTATATGGAGAAAAATGGCATAAAGTTGGAAGAAGTTAATGGTTAATAATAAATTAATCTGGTTTGATGTTCTTACTCCAAAACAAGCAATGTTATTTATAGCAATAGGTAAAAAATTAACCCAATTAGGATTTGAATCAATTTATACTACTAGAAATCATGATTATATTCTTGATATCTTTAAACATTATAATATCAAACCTCTAAGCTATGGCAGTTATGGTGGTAAGGATTTAGATGAGAAATTAATCGCAAGTGCTAAAAGAGTCCTCGATATTTCTAAACATTTCATTAAAAAGAATATTAGGCCATCTATTGCCATATCATTCTCTTCACCTGATGCTACTAGAATTGCTTTTGGATTAGCAATTCCAATTATCCTCATGAATGATACTGCTCATTCTATTCCAGTAGCAAAATTGACTTTCTCTTTAGCAAGATATCTTATCACCCCCTCCTGTATAAATAAAAATGATTTTACCAAACTTGGTGCTCAACCTGAGATTATCCATCAATATCAAGGGGTTGATGAAAATGAATATATTACTCATGAAAGCTTGAAGCAATTGAAAGAGTACAGAGAATGTTACAAACAAGAAAAATATGTAATATTTCGACCAGAAGAAAGCTTCGCTTCTTATATGAAAGATAAAGATGCAAAACCGTACCTTGAAATTCTTAGAGAATTGAAAAATAATTACAGCAATAAAATACTAGTTTTACCTCGATATGAAAAACAAAGACAAGTTATTTTAACTGAATTTGATGGCGAAATTGAGATTCCACCGAAAGGTTATTTCTATTTGAAGATGTTTTGCAATGCTGAAGTTGTTATTACTGGTGGGGGAACAATGGGTCGAGAAGCTGCTTTACTTGGCATTCCTTCGATTACTTATTTTTGGCGACACTTAGAACCACAAAAATTCATTGAAGAAAAAGGGTTTCCAAGTTTTTCTGCACAAACAATGGAAGAAACTAAAAAACTAATCAAGAAAATTTGCTCTCAACCTAAAGATTACCATAAAAATACTACTCAATTACTAACAAAATTGGAGAAACCAAGTAATCTATTAATTAGTCTTATAAAGAATGATCCAGAATTGAAAGAATTGCTAAAATAAGTTATTCATCATCTTCTTCGCTACCATCTTCATCTGATGATAGATGATTCCTTTTAGGATTTTTTATCCAAGGATAAGGTGTTGGACGTACTTTTCGTTTTTTATAAGCTTTCCAAAATCGTTTAACTTTGGAAGGTAACACAGGATGTCTGCCACCAATAGGAATGCATTCTTTTTTCAATATCATTGAAATTACATCTTCCCAAGTTTCTGGCGGGGTTAAGAAATTTGTCCAAGCATTTCCAATTTCCTCAGTTGAATGACCATCACTCCCACCAATCATAGGCAAATCTAACTTTAAAGCTGCTTCATGTGCTTTTTTGTTAAATATAGGCATAGTAATGCAACCATTAATTGTTTCTATAGCATCCGAATCGATTTTGTAAATCTCATCTTTTATGCCCAATCGGATGTAATCAAATGGATGCGCAGGTATAGCTATTCCTCCCAATCGATGTATTTTATCAACTGTCTCTTTGGGTGTTAAACCAAGCTCAAGATCCCCTTCAAAAATACCATAAGCAAGAATATGTCCTTTACATGTTGATACTTCTATGCCGGGAACAATTATTAACTCTGTCTCAATTTCTAGTGCTTCATGTAATCCTTCAAAAGTATCATGATCAGTAATCCCAATGCCATCTAGACACATCTTTTCTGCTTGGCGAATGATTTCTACAGGTGAATCAACGCCATCTGAATAGTTAGTGTGGACATGTAGATCTATTCTTACCATCTGTTTTCCTCTATCTTTAGCTGTATTTCATTAGAGTATATGATATTATGTAATTATTTGTTAAAGTAATTTGCCAATTAATCTAGTTTTTTGAGCTTGTATTATTTTAACGTTATAGTATTGACCTAAATTTAATGTTTGATTTTTCACTACAATTTTCTTATAATTTCTATTTCGTAAGACTGTGTCTCTTTCGTTATTTTCATGTTCAAGAGCAAGTGCAGGTCCTCTCCAATCAATCCATTGTTTATTTTTTTGCAGAGTCATTTCTTTTACTATAGAACTTATTTCTTTTGAGCGCTCCTTAATAATCTCAGTAGGCAATTTATTTTTAGAATGGCTAGCAACTGTTCCTTTTCTATCAGTATATTTTGAGATATTAACAATATCAAAACTTATGTCAGTTAATAATTTAATGGAATCTTTATGATCTTCTAATGTCTCACCTGGGAATCCAGCAATTATGTCTGTTGATAATGTAAATGAAGTTGTTTGTCGTAGTTCTTTTATTAGATTAATGAATTCTTCAATCGTATATTTTCTCTTCATTTCCTTTAGGATACTATTACTACCAGATTGACCAGGGATATGAAGGAAAGCATATACTTTTGAATTCTGTAATATTTTCTTAAGAGCAGGAAGCACTTTCAATGCATAATCAGCATTCATCATCCCCATTCTAATCATAAACTCGCCATCAATATTTGCTATTTCATTAACGATTTCAGGTAAACTTGAATTAATATCAAATCCATATGAAGCAGTATCTTGAGCTGTAAGCCATAATTCTTTACAACCTTCTGAAATTGCTTTATGAGCTTCTGCTAGTATTTGATTTTTTGATTTTGAAACTAATTTTCCTTTGGCTATTCGAACAATACAATAGGCACATTCACCTGTACAGCCTTTTGAAATTTCAATTATCCCTGTTAAATCTCTGGTTCTATCTCGAGAAGTTTCAGTGCTAAATTTCTCTTGCCTTGTTAGATATTCTACTGTATTGTCTGATAGTAATTCCTTTGCAGCCAGACAAATATCAAAAAAATGATCAACTCCTAACAATACTGCTTGCGGAATTTTTTCTTTACACCAATCATGTAGAACTTGAGGTAAACAACCTGTTATAATTAATGGTAATTTTTCAGAGAGGTTTAATAATCGAACTTTGATTTTGCTTTCAGTGGGAGCTTTTACAATACAAGTATTTATAACAGCAAAAGTCGCTTTTTCTATATCAGTTGTTTTTTGATAACCACATTCTTGTAATAAGTAACTCATTAATTCAGATGCTGCAGTATTAGCAGTACAACCAAATGTTTCAATAAAATAACTTATCATTGAATTACCAACTACAATCATATACTCATTAATCTTGATTTTGAGTTCATATTATTAAAATGCAAGATTAATTCCATAAAAAAATTAATTTAAATGTTAATCTTTCCATAGAGTTAAAATACCATTAATAAAACTACTAGAGTGATTTTAATGAATAGCAAAAGAATTTTCTCCATTGCTAGTATTATTACTTTTTTTGCATTATTACCAGCACTTATCGTTATTCAAGTACGAACTTTAAGAATAATGCCAGAAATAACTTATCTTTTTGTAATAATGGATGTGATTCTTGTTGCTTTTATGGCTTTAGAGATTTTCTTAATTGTTCGCGAATGGAAAAAAGAGAAAGCTGGAAAAATAGAAAAAGAAAATCATGCTGAAGAGGAAATAATAGAGAAAGAATGGAATGAGGAAAAAACTCAAAACGATACTAATGGAAGTTAATCATATGAGCGATGAAAAATGGAAAAATGTAAGAATTCATCCCACAGCAATTGTTGAGGATGGAGCTAAAATTGGCGAAGGAACTAGTATTTGGCACCATGCTCATGTAAGAACAAATACAGAATTAGGTAAGAACTGTATTTTAGGCAAAGATGTCTATATTGATGCTGGAGTTAAAATTGGTCATAACGTAAAAATTCAGAATAGAGTTTCAGTTTACCATGGTGTTACAGTTGGAAATAATGTTTTCTTAGGACCTCACATGGTCTTTACAAATGATTTGTATCCAAGGGCTTTTAATCAAGAATGGAAAATAACTGAAACAAAAGTTGAAGATGGTGTATCAATCGGAGCTAATTCAGTTATTGTATGTGGTGTTACCTTAGGAGAGTTTTGCATGATTGGTTCAGGAAGTGTGGTAACAAAGGATGTTCCACCACATGCATTAGTTTTTGGTAATCCAGCCAGATTACGAGGATATGTTTGCAAGTGTGGATTAACTAAATTCCCCATTCCAGAAGGAAAAGTCGACACTTCTAAATTTGTTTGTGAAAATTGTGAAAGAATAATGAAAGGTTGGGTAAAATAATTTACCCACTAATTTTTTCATTAATATAAAAAAAATAAAAGAAAATGGGAAGAGTAATATTCATTACACTTCTTTTGATTCGTGTTCTATTAATAACCTTAAGTTAATGATTTCTTTATCGATATCACGTTCAAATCTCTCAATTTGGTTTTGATAATCACGTAAGATTCGAATGTAAGCATCTTTAGAGATTTGTTTTTCACGAATATATCTAAATCTTAAATCTTGAATGCTTCTTTCTACACTTGTACGTTTTTCTTCACTAACTTCAATTTTTTGAATTACATCGAAATATTTGCGACCTTTTTCTTTGAGTTGTCTCTTAGTTAAATCAAGTTTCTTGATCAATTCTCGCATCTTTGATTCCAAAATCTTTCTTTGTTGATCGTATTCTTTTGCTTTGATTTTCTTTCTTCGTCGATCTTCATCGAGATTTGTTATTCGAGTCTGTAAAGCGGTCTTTTCTTCATATTGTTCAACGAAAGATTGAATTAATTCTATTGGTATTTCAGCAGTTACTTCTGGTACAATAATTACTTTTTCTATGACATCTTTTCGTAGAGTTCTTACTCCGATGTAGAGTAAACAGGCAACGAAAATAATCAACATGAATGTTAAGGGTTGGATGTAAATAGCGAGGTCATTCATATAATAACCAAGCTTTAAGGACATGTCATCGTAGCTTGTGAGATTTGTTGCAGTGAAATCAACTGATTGTCTTCTACCTAATTTCAAGAATGAAAATACATAGTCTGTATTATAATCAACTTCTTGATTACCAAAGGTTAAATATTGGAATTTTGAACCTTGTGGGAAGATTAATTCAAGTTCAAAGTTTCTAACAAAGAAGTCGCATTCAGGTAAAGCAGTTGTACTTAGAATATATTCAGTTCCATCAAATTCTAGAAGATCCTCTAATTTTAAATTGTAATCGACATAAATAGTTTTGACGTCACCACCAATCATTGGAACCCTTAGATAAATATTAATCTGGTTTGTTTGGACCACATCTGCAGCACCTGTTGGTTTTCCTAAATCACCAAATTCATCATGTACTTTACCATTTTCAGCATACCATATACCAAGACTGAATCTTTGTAATCCATAGCCGACGAGGGTCTCGATATGTATTAAATCATATACCTCATCAAGTCTTAAGCCAAAACATTCGATAGTTATTTCTTCTTCCACTTTAGCATAATACCAATTGTCAATTGTTATTTTACGTTTATAGCTAATTGCTTCAATAGGTGGGTAGAATCCCAACCAAGCACCAATTTGTCCTCTATAAGCATAGTCAGCATCATTAGGATCATATGGGGCTGAGAAATTACATGGTTGAACATCACTCATTTCTCTAAAGATAACAGAGGCATCACCTATTGTAGCGTTTACCGGATAGGCTAATTCTGAGATTATACCACCATCT
>JAEORJ010000351.1 GCA_016840945.1 Candidatus Gerdarchaeota archaeon | reverse complement strand
TCACCTAAAAGAGTAAGAATTGTTAGAAATCAACTAAGACAATTTCTATTGCCTGTCTCTATTTTTCTTTTATTCTGGATAGTAGGTTTTATTTTAATTTTTATTTTTGAATATGATAAAAATTTCTGGAATATTTTACTTATTTCTATGAGTATCCGTAAAAGTGAAACAAATTATTCAGGGATAATTTTTTATCAATTCATTTGGCAAATTTTATTTGAAATTTTAATTATTAGTTTTATTTTAAGCACTTTACAAGAGATTTACGGATATAACCCTATTTTAAGTGCCAGAAAAATTGCTTCTAGAAAGAGAAATCATACAGTTGTTTTAGGTTATAATCATCTTGGTGAAAGAATAGTTGAATATTTACGAAAAAATAAACAACCTTATTCATTAGTTGAAATTGAACTTGATAAAGTTGATGATCTTATAAGTTTAGGGCAACCAGTTGTTGTTGGTGATTATACTGATTATGAAATAATCCAATTAGCAGGCATTAAACGATGTAAAGAAGTTTTTTGTGTAACATCTGACTTACGAAGAGCTTTAATTGCAGCCAAAAGGGTTAGAGAATTTAATCCTAATTGTGACCTTTATATGCGTTTGTTTGATGATCACTTTCGCAATTATTTATTAGATGATCCATGGAATGCCTTTACTTTTTCAACTTCTGATTGGACTATGGAATCCGTTAAAGGATGGGCAAAAGAGCTTTCATCCAGTGAAAAAGTGATTGTTTTAGGAAATGATAACTTAACTTCTCGTATAGTAGAATATCTTGGAAAGGAAATTAAAGCATTTGTTTATCTTTTTGATCCAGAAATTAGTTCCGAAATTTATAATGATTTACCAAATGTTAATTCATTTAATGAAAAAATACAATTCATTGAAAACCTTGAAGATCATTGTGATATGAATGAAATAAAGCAAATTTATATTTGTTGGAATACTGAAAAATTATTTTCAGATGCAATAATACTCTGTGTAGCGATCAAAAAATATTACCCTAATATCGGAGTTTATGTAAGAATGTTTGATGAAGAATTAGCTGAAATTGCTAAAACAATTGATGCAACCACGTTTTCAACTTCGGCATATGCTTTTCAAATGTTACAACAGCATGTTAGAACTAATTCAGGCATTCATCCTTAATGAATTTATAATTTTTCTCTTTATCTTACTCGGAAAATAAGGTATTTTACATTAAAAAATAATGGATTTTTTTAAAAAAAATAAGCAAAATATTTAAATTCTCCATATAGTTTTTATCTCTAGCATTAATGAATAATTAATGTTTTTGGAGTGTTAAAACTTTGAAAATAAGTAAAAAATTATTATTCTTCACAATAACGATGGTTTTAATGTCATCGACAATCATTGCTTTCGTTGGTAATTCAATGACTCTTATGACTCAAGCTTCTACAGATAGGAAATCAAAGCCACCTCCAACACCTGTGGAATGGTCAAAAGCTGATCTTCCAAAGATTTTGCCATGGTGGAATGACATTATCGATGTTGAGAAACAAGCCTATACTGGTGCAGGTACAGTTGTCGTTATTATTGATACTGGATTAGTTGCTAATTGGCGCGATTATTTCCCAGCTGAGAATATTTTAACTGACTATTGTAAATCCTATACCCAACTTTTAGGTAAAGATAGTGTTTCTTGGGAAGCTGACACAGAAGGACACGGTTCAGCAGTTACTGGAACAATAATTGGTTATAGATTAGATTCTGATACTGATTATTGGGTAAATGGTGTTGCAGAAGATGCCAAAATAGTTATGTTGAGATGCCTTTATTGGATTGGAGGAACAAGAAAAAGTCAAGTCACTCCAACAGAAATGTTAGACAACTGGGCTGAATGTATCAATTATGCCCGAAGTTTACATGCTGGTGCCTTATCAAATCTTAACATGATCGTTTCAATGTCCTTAGGCTATGAGGAAACAAATGCTCTCCTTAGTGCTGCAGTGGATGGTGCAGAAGCAGAAGGTATTGTTGTCTGTACTTCAGCTGGCAATGAAGGACCCGGTGCTGACACAACAGCTTATCCAGCTAATCTTGCAGATGTTACATCTGTAGCCTCATGTGGTTATGTAGGTTTAACAGAAGCTTACGGTTTCGCAGGTATTGGAACAGATTTACCAGAAGAAGATTTCACCAATGTATTTTTATCCGAGTATTCCTCTCGAGGAAAAGTCGATGTAGCTGCTATAGGTCAAAACTTAGTTTTACCATATTATGGTGGTTACTATTACATTAGTGGTACAAGCTTTAGCTGTCCTCAAACATCTGGTGTTTTTGCACTTATGTTTGAATCTTTTGGTGCTATGTCTGTTGCTTGGTTAGAATCTCACTTACAATCAACTGCTGTCGATCTTGGCTATACAATTTATGAACAAGGTGCAGGCTTTATTCAAGCAGATGCTGCTACATAGCAGCATTTATCTTTTTTTTTCAAATAATTAATTAATAACTTTTTATCAAATTATATTGTGAATAATTAATGAGTAAACTTGAATTAACTAGTCCAGCTTTTAAACACAAAACACAAATGCCAAAAAAATACACTTGTCAAGGAGAAGAAATCAATCCTCCTCTTGAGATTCACGGAGTTCCTAAAAATACTAAAAGTTTAGTTTTAATTATGGAAGATCCTGATGCACCAATTCCAGGTGTAGTTGTCACTCATTGGATAATTTGTCATCTTGATCCTAAAACTAAGAAGATTGAGGAAGGGAGTAAGTTAGATAATGCAATTATAGGGAAGAATCTTATGAGACAAAATAAATACATGGGTCCTTGTCCACCTTGGGGTACTCACAGATATATTTTCACATTATTCGCTTTAGATGAGAAATTACCTTTAACTACAAAAAGTAGGAAAAAAGATGTGTTAAAAGCTATCAAAGGTCATATAATTGAACAAACAGAATTAATTGGTCTTTATTGTAAAAAGAAATAGTTTGATCTAAATTTTTCAAACTATTAATCTTGAAATTGTAAAAATTGATAGAACCACTGACATAATCAATATTACAGCAAATAAACCAACAAATATCCAAGTTTTTCTTTGAGCATAATAACCTGATGAATTGATCACTGCATAAATGCAAAGACCACTACTTATCAAGAATAAATAGTAACCCCAAATATGATCTATGAGTATTAAAATACCACTAATAACTGCTAAAAAACCCATTAGCATTTCTGCGGTAATATGAAAATAGATGGTTATTGGTTCATCTTTTAATTCGGGAATTTGCTTTCGTATAATTAACATTAACCAAAGACCAATAATTGCTGTTCCAATTATTAATGAATAAATTCCTGAAACCAATCCTAATGTAGTTGTAACGACCATAGTAATCCTATTTTTCAAGGAGGAATTTACTTTTAATATTTATTGTTTCTTGTGAATTAAAAGCCATTTTAACAAATAACAATCATTGTTCTAAATCGGATTTTAAAATATCAGTTACTTTTCCCATACCAAAATAAGTATCAATATTTAACCCTAATTTGAAATCCGTTATCTCATTTTCTTTTAACAATTGTATCAAAAATGTAACTAAACTTGAATATAAAATATCATTAACTCCCATAAAACATAATATACTATAATCATTTGAACCATTTTTTGAACACACTGATGAGATATTATGGAAGGGTAATTTTTGTAATAACAAAGTGAGTTTTTCTAAAATATCCTTTTTTATTGAAGTGCATAGTAAAACTAAACTCAATGGTAAAAAGGTATTAACCATCATTTGTGGTATGATAATATTTTCATTGAGTAATTTTGTTCTCATAATTGATAGATTTGGTGCGTGCATACCTAATAAATTAGCTATTTCTTTTTGTGATAGAGAATAATTCCCTACTAGAGCTTCTATAATTTGTATCTCCATATCAGATAATTCCTTTAGAGGAATAGATGGTTGTTCAAAAGAAATATTTTCCAAATTAATATAGTTAGGATGTTTTTGATTACTTTTCAACTCTATATAAGAAGTAGCGAAATCATAATCCCATCTTTGTTCGTTTAAATCAAATGATTGGAAATCATAACCAGAAATAGGTTTTGAAATCACTTCATAATACATCAATTCATTCTTTTCAGAAGTAGATAATGTGCCAATTCGTTCTATTAACTGATTTTTTATTTTTTTATTTAGAAAATAATATCTTAGATAATAAGCTTCTCCCCATAAGAAAATTGATTGACCATCAAGAAATAATTTAAAATCATCTAATCTATCAAAGATTTTCTCATTCTTTGATATTAGATAAACTCGATAAACACCTAACTCCAACCAATTTACTCGTGTGGTTATACGTAAACCCATTTTTTCTTTTAGTCTTTGTAGATGATTGTAAACAGTTGCATAAGAATGCCCAATTTGATCAGTAATAGCTTGAGTTATTAAAGTAGCATCTTTAGCAAGTGCTTGTAATATTTTCAAATCAATACTATCTAATTCTGGTCTGAATCCCACTATACTTAATCTACATAATCTATTAAATTCATTAATAGAAATTTCAGTTGGTCTATTTGCAGTAGCTTCTATCTTTTTAAGCAATAAAGGAAGAAAATATCCTTCGGTAATGCGATCATAATAAAGAAAGGAAAAAATTGGTCGATAGTCTTTTACTTTCCAACTATTGGGTGAGTCTGTACAACCAGTAGCTTTTTCCCACTGAGAAAGGTATTTTTTTGATCGATCATTCTTTAAATATTCAAAATAAAAAGCAATATCTTCTTTTATTATCTTAGGTATTGTATCAGGAATTATCACTTGGAATTTCTGATTAGCTATTGTTGAGATATCAATATTTTTATATCTATCAGGAGCTTTCTCAATTAACTGGTTTATTTTAACTGTCCCACGTTCACTTGGATTCATTTCTGACTACATCCCTTATTCATCATATGATTAGAAGGTAATATTTTTTATATTAGAATACCTTTATATCAATATAAATATTATTATTATTTGTTTTTAAGTTTATGGCGTAAACTTGAAGATAAAAATAATAAAAAAAGTGAGTTATCACTTGTCGGGGTGTAAAAATGAATACAAAAACTAAAGTATTACTAGGTGCTTTTTCAATAATTTGTCTAATAACTATTGTAAGCATAACAAATACTGTGAATGCTAACTATATAGAACCTATTGAAAGCGATCCAGAAGATCCAGGAAATAGTCCAGGACCAGGTTTGCCACCAGATTTATGTTCCATAGAAGGCTCAAATTCAATTATACAATTAATAAGATATTTGGTTATTATTTTTCTACAAGGATTACAATTTATTTGTTAATTCTTGAATAAAATAGCTTTCTTATTATTCATTTTTTCTTTTTTTTATTACTTAAAAAACAATGGGAAGAGAATAATTTTTATATTAGAAAAATAAATATATAATATAATTATTATATTTATCCATCTTTTGGTTGAAATAAAAAAAACTAAAGAAAAAGGAAAAAATATAGCAAGATTCGTAAGCGGGGTGTTAAAAACGAAGACGAGAACAAAGATTCTAATTGGCGTAATGTCAATAATTTGTTTGGTAACGATTTATGGAATAATTAATTCTACAACAGTCAGTTCGGAGGAACCTCCTGAAAGTGATCCTGAAGATCCAGGAAATAGTCCTGGACCAGGTTTGCCACCAGGTATATATAGCTGTGGAATCGTGATTCCACAAATTCAATCTACAATGAACATTGGATTCAATCTTGTTCTGTGAATTCATTAATTACGAATACTAGAATTAGTATTCTTTTTTTTCTTTTTTACCTTAATTTTCTAACAGCAAACTTAATGATAAACTGTACTCAATTCTCTAATCATTTTTTATTTACAAGCTTAATCTTTTTATAACACATAACATCATCTAAATTTGAGGGGAAATAATGACTTCACCTGTTGAAACGGAAATAAAATCACACAAGGATAAGAAATCAATACAAATATTCATTCGTATTTTAATCTTTTTTATTCCCATAGCAATTATACTAACTATTGCTCTTGCTTGGTGGAAATATCCTGAACCTTATGAATTCTTTCAGGAATTTGTTAGTAATTTAGGTGGAAATTATAGTGAGCACCATTATGATAATCAAATCTCTATGCTTTTTATGATTATTGGTTTTGGTACTATTAGTCTAATTTCACTCACTGTATCAATTATTTATTTTATCAAGAAAGAACTTAAGTATCACATTTCTAAAGGTGTTTTTGGTTTATTTTTAACCATTGGAGCAGCTGGAATTGCCATTCCACACGATCAACCTAATCTTAGTCTTGTTCATGGCATTAGTGCTTTTACGTTTATTTTAGGATTTACTATCTTTAATTTTATCGCTCAAGTAATGAGATTTATTTTACGAAGAAGAAGAATTAAGCATCGAAGGGTAGGTTTGATTATGGATTTCATAGTAAGTGCATTTGTCATAGCGGCATTGTTACTTTTTCTTCTCTTTTATGTCTTAGAAAGAGTTGCAAGTGGCTCGGTACCAGTTTATCTTGCTGAACTTGGTCAAAAAATTGTTCTAATTGTTGATTGCACTGCAGCATTCTTCTTGGATATTAGAGATATGTAAAAAAAATTGAATGAAAAAGCATCATGGTTTTGATGCTTATTTTTTACTTTTTATTTGTGAAAGGAGTTTATTTGTAATCCTCTCTCACTGGATAAAAGACATCTATAATATAACAATCAGTTATTGCTTTGCCTGAATGTGGAACATCAGATGGAACAATTACAACAGTTCCAGGTTCAATTACTCTTTTTTCACCATTTAAATTAAATTCAAAAGTACCAGAGATAAGATTTACAATTTGCTCATGAGGATGTTTATGATCAACTAACGAACTTCCTTTAGAAATATTCCAATGAGCAATAGTTACATTATCTGAGTGAATAAATTTCCCTTTAAAACCAGGAACAACTTCTCTTTCAGTAAGACTGCTTAAATCTTTATAACTCATATTAACTCACTTCGTTTTATTATTGATTGTATTCTATAATTAAAAAGAATATTTCTTTAAATTTAGGCTATAATTTTATTACCTAATAAAAGAATTTTAGTGTAATTTATTGGTGAATTAGAATGGATAAAAAGGAATTACTTGGTAAAAAAGCTTTTTCTAATGATAAGAAGCGATTAGGAATTATAATAGCTATTGAAGGTTCAGAAAAAGCTATTACACCAATTAAGAAACAACATGTGATTATTCATTCTCAAAGATTTTTTAGAAATAATGACATTAGAATAAATTTACCCTTATCTTTAATTGATAGAATTATTAAAAATAACATTTATTTTAAAATCAAAGAATATTTCTTTCAAAAGAAAAGTGAAAAAATACCTGAGAAGGCTAGATTAAATGAGCGATTAAGAAAAGCCCCTGATCGAGGTTATTATTATAAAAAGCGTTCTGATGATTGGTGATTTATCATTCAATAATATTATTGTATAGAATCCAAACTCTTTACATCAGACAGAAAATATGATTAAGGAAAAAAACAAGAAAAATTAAAAAAAATTATAATTTTTGTCCACAATTAGAGCAATAAATTTCGTCATATTCTATGATGTCACCGCAATATATGCAATATCTTTGTCCGTTATTAGCAAAATGCTCGTATTCATCATCATATCGGTAAACTTGTTGACGATCATAGTCATCCAAATCAATATGACTGATTCCTAGATATCTCATACCTTGTATTAATTCTTCTTCAGTTAGCTCTTCAGCTGGTCTTCTATAATAATTTTCAATTCGTAATATATCATAAGACCTAAATTTATAAGCTAAATGTGTTCCAAATAATGCTAATATTATCATTTCTCCTAAGGTAATTCTTCTTCCTCTTTGTCTTCTGTATGGTCTTACAGGTGGTGGAGGTGGATAAATTATTCTCGGAGGAGGCTGGTGATATCTTGGAGGAGGTGAATGACGTGGTGGAGGATGGTGCTGTGGTGGAGGGGGATGATGCTGTTGAGGGGGAGGAGATGGATGGTGTTGTGCGGGAGGGGGATTGTGCTGTTGGGGAGGAGGGTTGTGTTGCGTAGGGGGAGG
>JAEORJ010000350.1 GCA_016840945.1 Candidatus Gerdarchaeota archaeon | reverse complement strand
GATCAAATGGTTCAATATTAAGTTGGGATCTGATTCTTTTTCTGGTAGATTCTGACCACGGTTCAGCGCCAAAAACACCTACCCTTAAAAAGAGATCTTTAGCAGGATCAATATTTTCTTGTATTAAAGTTTCTGCTATAACAAGTGCATATGATGGTGTGCAAGACAATACTGTCGATTTCATATCTTGCATCAATTTTATTTGTCTTTTAGTATTTCCTGTGCTTACTGGTATGACTGAAGTTCCTAATCTTTCAGCACCATAATGTATTCCCAATCCACCTGTAAATAAACCATAACCATATGCATTTTGAACGATATCTCCTTTTTTAACACCCATTGCTGATAAACATCTAGCCATTAAATTAGTCCAATTTTCAATATCTCCTTCTGTATACCCCACAACAGTTGGATTTCCTGTAGTACCAGAAGATACATGGAATCTAATTATTTTATCAGCGTCTACTATCATCAAACCTAATGGATAATTTAATCTCAAATCATCTTTATTTGAGAAAGGTAATTTTGATAAATCATCCAATTTTGTGATATCTGAAGGCTTTAAATTAATTTTATCCAACTTTTTTTTAAAATATCCATTATTATCATAAACTTGATGTAAAATATGTTTTAATCTTTGACCCTGCAATTCTGTTAATTCTTTTTTTGAAATTTTTTCTATTTGATCATACATTTTATAGTACCTTCAAATGTTTAATAAAGATCTTTATTTTTATCTATTTTCTTAATTTGTCTAATATAACTCTTTTATTTATTGTAATAAACTAATTAGGAATTTAGCTTCTTTGAGGATTGATTACCTTTTTTAGAATGGGAAGTAGACCTTTAGGTAAAAAAATAACAATCAAAACAAGAATAAAGCCAATAATAATCATACTTTCAAAACCACCTATTTCTCTCAATATTTCCCAAAATGTTCTTATTAAGAAAGTACCAAGTATTGGACCAAATGTAGTTCCTATCCCTCCACTTATAGAGAAAATCAAAGGCCAGAATGAATTCAATGGTGAAAAAATTTCAGGAGAAATAAAAGTAGATATTGTGTGTACTTCTAAAGCACCAGCAAAACCAGCTATATATGAACTAACTATGAATACAAGAAGTTTATATTTAATCAAACTAATACCAGATACATTAGCTGCTAATTCATTATCTCTAATAGCTGTGATTGCTAATCCAAATTTTGAATTGAAAGTTTTATGAATAATAAAGTATACCGATAACATGGCTACAAGGACTATAAAATATATTACAATAAATCTTAAATTTGGAGTTAAAACAATCAAAGATGAAGCTCTTAAACCATTCCACCCATTAGTCAACCAAGATAGAGGGTTTGCGATGATAGTTTGTACTATTACTGCGAACCCAAAAGTCACCATAGCAAGAAACCATTCCCTTAATCTAACAACTAATAAACCAACACCTAATCCCATAATTGCTGGAATTAAAGGACCTAAGAAAATCGTAAACCATGGACTTAAAGAGAAATTATTAGCTAATAATATCGAACCATAAGCACCTAAACCAAAGAATGCAGCATGTCCTAGAGAAGCTTGACCCGAACTTGCAAGCAAATTCCATGACATCGCATTAATAGAAAGGATAAAAATTGTTGTAAGAACATATAATACATATTGATCTGGTAAAATAAAAGGAAATATAATAATAAAAACGAGCATTATTAATCCAAGTTTAAAAAAATTAGATTTGAAACCATTTATCAACTTTATCAAACTTTTCCCTCTCCGAAGAGACCTTTTGGTCTAATTATTAAAACAACAATCAGAAGAGCAAAAGCGATTGCGTCTCTCCATGCACCACCTAATATAAAAGTACCTAGACTTTCTGTAACTCCATAAGCAATACTACCGATTAGTGCGCCTGGAATACTACCTAAACCACCTAATATAATAATGGCAAAAGCTTTGATAGCAGGGATAGTACCAGTATAAGGATCGAATGTATTTAACATCCCAAATAAAGAACCTGCAACAGCTGCTAATGAAGAACCGATTCCAAACGTAATCATATCAACTTTACTGGCATTAATCCCTACAAGCATTGCTGCTACCCTATTTTGACTAACAGCCCTTAGACTTTTACCAATTTTAGTATAAAAAAGAAAACCATAAAGAACAATCATAATACCTATAGCAACAAGAAAAATAATCATAAAATCATAAGGTAGGTCAATTATCCCCAAGGACAGACTCATACCTTGTACAGGACTAATGATTTTAACTGGTCTGATTGGGGTTGCGGCTAATCCCAAACCGTTTTGAATGATAAAGATTAAACCAAGGCTTAGAAATATTTCATTTAACTTTGATGTATTTCTTATAAGTCTAAACCCAAATCTTTCGATAACAATCCCAATCATCATAAGAGAAAGCATAGAAAAAATAATTGCTATGTATGGGTTTAAGTTAAGAATAGACCAAAACCAAAAGGAAATGTAAGCACCCATTATCATTATCTCGCCGTGAGCAAAATTTACGATTTTCATTACACCGAAAATTACATTAAGGCCTGTTGCTAGTAGAGAGTATATACTACCAATGACTAATCCCCAGAGTATAATCTGAATTATAATAGTACTTTCTACCAAATTCTCCCCCTAATGATTAACTGTTATTCAACAGATTC
>JAEORJ010000349.1 GCA_016840945.1 Candidatus Gerdarchaeota archaeon | reverse complement strand
GGTTTCTATCATACCATACCGCAGAAATTTCATATCCAAAATTTAGAGTTACAACTGTACTCCAATTATTTCCTTGATTGGCAGATTTCAAAAATGTATTGGTATTAGCTGAATCGATAATGTAAAATGTTTTATTTGTTGTTTCGATAAAGCCATGCGTATTCTCGGGTAATTTGTTTGAGTTAGCTGTAAAATTACATACTAATTCATTTATGATCGTAGTATCTTCATAATTTGTTGGAGAAATCAGAAATGCGTCCCTAAGAGCATAAGCTTGATCAAAATCCCATATTTGAGCAAATATTGTAATATTTCTAAATTCATTTACTTCAATTGGAATATCTACAATCAGCTTGGGGGAAAGGTTTTCTATTTTAATGTTGTTTTGAGTATCAATTTCAATCTTCAGAAAACCGTTTCCACCGTCGTCATCTGCTATATAGGAGTCGATATAATGATTTGCTATCAAACACTTTAAGATCGAGATTTCAGTAAGAGGAAAATTGCTTTCAATTAAATCAGAAATTGTTATTATATTAATTAAAGGATTTAGAGAAAAATTTAATTCAATACTTACAGGAAATAGATTTTGTATAAAATCTTTAGAAAGAATGGATTGCGATGCAGAGATATTTGCTAATATTGAACCTAATTCTTCGAAAACGCGAATGCTATAACTAACATCATCTATAGTATAATCGAATGTTGAAGAATATCCTCCAGGTAAGGGGGTTGTACTACTCAGATTTAAGAGAATATTTGATAGATAATTTACATTTAGATCAATATCATCAACAGACGGATCCCATATATTAGATCTAAACATCAAGGGATACTTAAAATTAAAGTTATTAACATCGTAAAAGTAGGGAGTAAGGTCAACCTCCCAAGAAAGAGTAGAATTTCCATAAAGCTTACCTGATGTGATAACTAATGTTTCTCCATTAGTGAATTCTAAAATGAAATCATATTTTACCCAGCTATAAACAGGAATAACAGTTATTGAATCAATAATGAGTTTCCAATACTTTGAAAGAGAATACAGTATCAATTCTCTGGTTGTAGAGATAATATTATTATCTGATTGTCCGAACCTAAGAATATGATACATTTCCGGTTCATTATTACCTAAGAGAACAACCGAAAAATTATTATCAAAATCTTCATTCGATCTTGAGATAACCACTCGGGTGTCTGCAACTATACTTGCGTCCCATATGCTTAAGGAAGGATCCACATTCATAACTTCTACTTCTAAAGAATTATAACTAGAAAATCCTTCGGTGTCCTTAACGATTGTGTACATTACACCGTCATAATCATCCATATAAATATGAGTGTTTTTCCAACCTCCAGATTCAAAATTATTTAGATTATATTGATCTAATTCAGGACCACTATACTCAAAATTCCACCAATACTGCATATCAGTCATATCTCCGAGGTTATCTGAAACATTGGCAAAAAATGCTACATTCTCTCCTTCTTGTAAAGTAATTTTATTACTCAAAGAGGAGAAATTGAGAGTGGGTTTCATATTATTTACAGCTAAGTATTGGGAAGTGAGATCAAAATCCCCATTATCGTCCTTAACCATTAATGTAATTTTATAAATTCCTGGTTTACTATATTGATGTTGTACATATTTACCATAAGAAGTAGCACCATCACCATACTGCCAAAAGTACCTTAACGAATCCAGATCGCTCTCACTGTCTATACTATTTGCAGCATCAAATAGGAATAATAAATTATCTGCATATGAGGTCATCGGCCATCTATTACCGCTAATTTGATAAAGAGGATCCCATGAGTATCCAATAGCATCAATCCAACTCTTTCCTATAGCGTTTATTCCCGATTCAAGTCTAACATGATTTATGCTCATGACATTTGGATTAGTGATTTCAAAGACCACGGATTCTACATCATTGATATACACTTTAAATTGACCTGCTTTAAGATTATTATAATTACCACTCGAATCATCTATGCAAAAATCGATTCTTACATGATTCCATTCATCATTATTTGCTTCTAACGAAGGAAAGATATTAAAATAGGGAGTGCTTGAAGTGTATTTCCAATATTTATCATGCATTAATATCTGAAATGCCATATTTGAGTGATCCCATAGTGAAATCCCCCAAGTTTTAGAATTCACATCGCTACTTTTTACCCAAAACTCTACTGTTCCAAAATGCTGATCATTAAATGAATTCTGCATTGAGATGGTAGCTTTGCTAGATTTATCATCTAATTCGAGCACTTTGTAATGAATTTCATCAATACTATCTACAATTTTTGCAGTAGACAAAGTTGAATCAGAGTTACTACTATCGATTCTGTTCCAATCTTCTGGAAATGCACCTATTGTATAATTGTGCCAATTATAGGTCGCTATGTATTCTAAACCGAGTTGTCCATAAGAGTCGTCGGTTTCTATATTAATTGAAGCTGATGGAATACGATTAAGAATAGTAATATTTTTTGTTACTTGGTTAAGCGCTCCCTGGTCATCGATTAATGTAATGGTAACTGGATACTCTCCAGCATCCTTCCAAGAATGCAAAATTGAACTATCGTTAGTTGTGACATGATTATTTATACCATCTGCAAAATTGTATAAGTAATTAATAATACCAGGTACTTGATCGACATCAGATTCTATTAAATTAGTAACGGTTATTTCGACATTATCGTCTTCATACGCGAGACTATTACTAACATTAAATGTAAAATCAAATTGAGGGGATTCATTTTTAATATTAATATTAATAGATTGACTGATTGAATCCCCCGAAGAATCTATTGCTGTGATCATCGCATCGTATGATCCCTCCATAACATATGAGTGAGAGATTGAATTAAGATCAGAGACATTTAGGGGGGTTCCATCCCCAAAGTTTATTAATATAGTTTTAAAGCCAGTACAATCCCAGTTAAATTGTATTTCCTCGCCAACATCCGCGGTATTAGAAGACACAGAAAAACTATTTATAGCAGGAGCACTCCAAACATCTCTACAACCAATAAGAAATGCGGATAAGATGATATATAATGTAG
>JAEORJ010000348.1 GCA_016840945.1 Candidatus Gerdarchaeota archaeon | reverse complement strand
TATTCTAGTTCTTGATTTTTCTCTGAGCTATAAGATTAACGGAACCAAAATAATATCTTTACAATTTGTAGTCATCAAAATGTAATTTATTAACTTTGATCTAACAACTCATCTATTTCTTTTGAAGTTGATAATAATTTTCTAAAAATAATCACTCACTTGTTTGAGCAGAAATATATTCAAATACAATATTTTCTAAAATATTAGGGGTATCATATTTTTTAATTAATTCCTCAGCTTCTTCAGGCAAATACTCAACTAAACTAATGTATTCTTTGAATGGTTTATTTTTACAAGCATCGACTGTTGGATCTAAATAATCATTTCCTACTTTTACCCAAGCATATGGTTGTATAGTTGGATTAAAAACAAATCCTTCTACATATTTACCGTTTAATTTTTTTGCAACTAAAAGTGCAGCAGTGAAACTATTATTTATTGTGCAATAATTAAGTAATTCTTGAGGCGTTTTTTTAGTTATTTTTACTTGTATACCTCGTTTTTCATAATAAGATATCATAAAGGGATTAGCTTTTCGTTTTTCTAATTCTGCTAAATGTTTCTTCCATTTCATAAAGTGATTTTTCCTTATAAAATTAATAAATATTCCTAAAGTATTTTTTAATTTAAAAAGATATGAATTCTACTTGTGATATACTTTATTTTCCAAAGAGGAAATTATAATAGAGAATTCTAATCTTGTGATACTTGTTACCCCATACTAAAAATTAATTAGATAATTTTGCTATCATTAAAGTTGAAATAATGAGTGAGTCAATAGATGTTTAGATTTAAGAAGAAAATGGCATTATGGTTTCTAATAGCATTAGTTATACCAATGACTCTCAGTATATATTTCATTCAGAAACCAATATCAAATACAAATAAATCAAACATCATTCTTTTTGAAGATAATCTTGTTGTTGAACCAGAACTACCACAAATCGATCTAAAAGCTTTTTGGGCAAATGATTTAGCAAGGGTAGAAAATACACCTCTAAATTGGCGTATCCACGAGCAAGATGATGATATAGAAATAGAAAATGATATAATTGGTTCCTATGATTTAAATTTCACTTCACCAAATTGGTTGGGTGAATCAGAATCGCTTATCAATATTGAATCGGATCTTTTTATCCCTAAATCACAAATGTTTTCTTTTGGTGAAACTCCAGCAATGATTCTTCTACATGGACTTTATAGTAACAAAGATAGAATGAAAGATATAGCTTTAAATCTTGCTGCTAATGGGTATATTGTTTTAGCTCCTGATTTACCAGGACATCAATGGAGTGGTGGAGCAGAACCTTCTATTGATAATTTATTTCCATGTTGTAATTATAGCACGCTTTCTCATCCATTCCTTTCAATAATGGCAACTATACAAAGTATCCGTGTTTTAAGTGAGATTCAACAAGTAAATATTTCACAAATCGGGATTTATGGTGAGAGTTATGGTGGCTTAATAGCTATGTATCTATGTGGACTTTATCCTGAAAAACTATCTATGGCAATCGTAAGCTTAGCATTAGGGAGTTTTGAATCTTATAATAGTCAAAGTTATTTCTTTAGTTTATTAGGAACTCCCAAAGCAGAATTAGGTGAAGAATTTTGGGATACAGAAACTATTCAAATAATTGATCCTATTTATTATATACGAAACCCCGAATGCCCTCCTATTACTTGGATGATCAGTACTAATGATGAAATATTTGATATTAATGGTTTAAATTCAACTTATTATTCAGTTGCAGGACCTAAATGGTTGCAAATACATCCAAATGGTCATCATGCAATGTCTGATCATGAAGACACCATAAGCTATTTAGCAAATCATATTTTCAAAGGAAAACCAGCTCCCCCTAGTTTTGACTTAATAACAAAATCGATTGATACATCAAACCTTGGTGATCGTGCTTTCATTAAAGCTCAAATTTCATCAGAACAGGCAATTGGAACAATTGAATTATGTTACAAATATAGCGAAATTGTTGGTCAACCATGGAAAAGAATTCCTATGGTTCAACTAGAAAATGGTACCTGGATAGCTTCTGTTAATCATGCAATCTTTGAGTCTGAACTTGACATTTTTATTATTATTAGTCTATCTATGGAAAATGGTGCTAATGTTTGGTTTTCAAGTAATATTTTGGAAGTAGGAATTTTGCGAAGTAAATTAGCAGTTCCATTTTGGATTATGATACCTACTATCATTTTAACAATGATGACACTAATTATTGAAAATAATTATCTCAAGTTTAGTTCTAAAGTTAAATCAAAACTTTTAGAGAGTGAGGATAAAAATGAAACTGCAGAGCTCAAAATCTTATCAAATAAGACTTACATAAAAAGTGTTAATCATTATTATATTTTAAGAACATCAATGTTATTAGGTATTTTTTCATTAACAGTTGCTACCTTCTTCATTCCCTGGACAACGTTTTATAATTCTAGTTACAATCCTATCTTTCTATTCGATAATTTCTTCACATACACAGATTTCGTACCATTTGGTTATTATTTTACTTATGTATTAATGATAACAACTACCATAGTAGGTTTACTCAGTTTTTGGAAACCAAAAATAAGTGGGATAATTAACCTCACCTGGGGTACATTCATAACAATTGTTCTAATTATTTATAGTATATTAGTAATACGAGGAAGTTTTGTTGCAGGGATATCAATAGGCCCAATTTTAATTATGTTGTGTGGTTTTCTTCAAATCATGATTAGTAAATGGATTAAGAAGAAAGAAGTACTATTATTGCCTGGTTTTATAATGAATCTTTAGTTATTATATAGATTAATCTCTTG